>JAITDF010000326.1 GCA_031282705.1 Opitutaceae bacterium
CGCCCGCCGCGCCCGCCGCCAAAGCCGCCAGCGGAGCCGGGGAAATCCAAGCCCAAGCCCCGCCTCCAGAGTGGCCTGTCGTGGAGCCGGATTTTGACAGCCCGGATGAAAACGGAATATATTATTCGGATTTGTTGATCGTGGTGGACAAGCCCTACTTCGATCACCTGCTGCCGCCATCGGCAACCCATGAGCAAAGGCAGGCGCAGCTTGACGCGTCCGGCGCCGCCCTCACCGCCACCATAAACACCATCCTGCAAATCAGCCTGGTCAACAACCTGCGCTGGCGGCTCGCCGGCACGCTCATCGCGCCGGATGATTTTGTCCACCAAAGCCTTCATCAATCGCTCAGGGAAATGGCTGATTTTGGAGATGTGTTTCAGGACGGAACGCCGACCGTCCCTTCCACAAAAATGGGCGAGCCCGCGCGCCGGGAGGCGTCGCGGCTCAGCGCCGACCAGGTGCTTTTTATCACCGGCACCAATGTCAGTGATAATTATGCCGGGCTGGCATTTGCCATGGGAACCAGTGGAACCGGAGCCCTCACCCGGCCTAATCTTTGGCCATATGCAGCCGCTTATAGTTATTGTTTGACCGCCATGCTCATTGCCCACGAGCTTGCGCACAACCTGGGGGCGCTGCATGACCGGGACACGGGTGCCGTGCCCGACGGCGACGGCAATTATAATTACGGCCACAAGTGGTTTTTGACGGATGTGGCCAACGCGACACCAATCCCGATAGGCGACGTGATGTCACCCGGCGCACGCTGGATGCCGTATTTCTCGAATCCGCAAATCGAGATTGACCATGCCGACATCTCCCTGCGCGTGTTCGGGCCGGAAGAGGAAGCCGGTCCCCACCGGTTCCCGGAAGGTTCTTCGCGGATAGGCGTGCCGGCCGGCGAGCCCAGGGCGGCGGACGTCGCGCGCTGGCTGCGGGAGCACGCGCAGCCAATGGCGAGCTTCCGCAGTCCGCTGGCTTTTCTTCAGCAACCCGCCGCGAACACGAACGCCCCCGCCGGCACGCTGCTGAGGCTTTCCGCGTGCGCCTCCGTGGGGCGCACGGACTGGGGCAACTGGGACAAAATCACCTACCAGTGGTATTTGAACGGCCAGCCCGTCGTCCGCGACTCACGGCGCCTCGCGGAAAGTGGCACGTGGAGCACGCTGGAAACCTGGGGAGCGACCGCCGCGGATTCCGGTACCTACACCCTTGTCGCAACATCGCTCGGCGGCGTTTCCATCACGAGCCAGCCTGCCATCGTCACCGTGGGGGATCCGCTGCCGCCGGCCATTCTGGCTCATCCGCGATCGGTTTCCATTGCCAAGGGCGGCACGCTGACCCTTTCGGCAACCGCAAGCGGTTTCAACCTGACGTATCAATGGACGCATGACAACGCGCCCATCCCCGGCGCAACCGGCCCGACTTACACCAAGGCCAATGTCATCGAAAGCGACGCTGGCAGCTACACGCTCACCGTCACCAACGACAGCGGCTCGGCCACGACGAATCCGGCCACCGTCACCGTGACAGACGCCGGAGACAATAATGGCGGAAATGGCGGCGGCGGCGGAAACAATAATGGAAGCGGAGGAGGTGGTGGTGGCGGCAACAGCGGCGGTGGCGGTGGCGGCGCGCCCGGTGCATGGTTCTTTTTCGCCTGTATCGTCATCATGACCGGATCAAAATCAAGGACAGGTCAAAAATAAACTCTGCGCTTCCGAGGGGAGCGCACGTGGTTCGCGTCACGGCATAGCCGCCAGCTTTCCCAGGCCAAGCCGAGGTTTAAATCATTCTCCGCGACGAGGACGGCGTCTGCGTTTGTGTTATTTATATCATTCTCCGCGACGGGGACGGTGTCTGTGTTTGTGTTTGTGTTTGTGTTTTTCATATTTGTTTTTGGATGGAGTGCCGGCATTGTTATAAAGAGGATAATGCGTTCAATTGTCTTTGGGCAGCGAGAGGATGAAAACACTCCCGCCCGCGCCGTCGGCGGGAATTTCGCAGACCAGGTCGCCGCCGACGGCGCGGGCCAGCGACCGGGAAAATGGCAGGCCGATGCCGTGACCGCTTTCCTGCCCGTCGCGCCGCCGCCGGGGGTCGAAGATGCGCTTGAGTTCCCCGCGCGGGACTCCGGGGCCATAATCGCGCACACGCAGCTCGATCGCGCCCGCCGCCGGATTTTCCGCCAGCGATACGTCCACCCGCCCGCCCTCCGCCGCGTGCACTCCGGCGTTATATAAAAGGTTTTGCAGGATGATCGAGAACGCGACATCATTGGTTCTGGAGCAAAGGGGTTCCGCCGGGAGGCTCGACTCCAATTCCATGCGCACCTCCTCCTGCTGCAACCAAGGCTTGAACTCTTCCAGCAATTCCTCTGTCGCCTGGCTCAGATTGACCTCCGCCGTGCGTATTTTTCCGCCGCGAATCATCTTGGGGGAAAAATCCAGGATGAGGGTGGTCGTCTCCGTGAGCCGCCGGGCCGCGCCGCGGATTATATTATCTTCCGCGTAGCATAATATTGTTTGCACCTGGGTTCTTATCTCGTGGGACGCATAGTCCGCGACGAGGGCGGTTTTTTCATTTTCGCGCATCCGCCTTTGGAAGACGAGCAGGAGCAGGACGGCCATCCCGGCGGCGAGAATCACCGCGGCGGCGGCGCCATTATACAGGGTTTCACCGGGGAGCACGTCCGCGCCGGACGCCTTTCGGGTGGCGCGGACCGCCCAGCCGGGAAGCAATTCGGGATGAACCGGGAAGTCGCGGACAAAATCATCCCGCGCCGCCGCCGTGCCTGCCGCCGCCGCGGGCGCGGCGCGCGCGTTGCCGGCGCCGTCCGAGAGCAGGCTGTAGTCCTCACCGTTTTCCGTCCGGGCCGGAAGCGCCCCGGAGAGCAGGGTTGCGAGTTCCCGCAAATCCACGCCGGCAACCAGCACCATGTCGTCGTCGCACATGCGCCAGGCAAAAAGGCCGCCCGGCACGCCGTCCCAGCCGGCGCGCTCGGCGAAGGGGATGCCGAGCCGCCGCCGGCGCTCCGGCCAGGGTTCCACCTTTGTATAATCATCGCCCGTCGGCAGATTGCCGGCACTGCCGGCGGAGATGGCGGCGGGGAATGCGCCGTCGCCGCCGTCGCCGGGGTTTCCCCGTATATAATCAGGGTCGCGCGCGGCGGCGGCGCGCAGTTTTTCCCGAAGCGATTTCCATGCGGGGGCGGCGGGGGCGTCCGCGGAGGCGGGCGGCAGCGGTTTTTCCGCGACGGCGCCGGGGTGCCAGGGCGTTTTTGCCAGCCAGTCCTTGAGCGCGGGCGGGATGGTCTTTTCATGCAACAATCCGTCCGGCGCGTGCGACGCCTCCTGATATTCCCTGAGCATTTCAGCGGGCCAGTGGTTTCCCGGCTCCAGCGTTCCGCGCGCGTTCACCAGCAGGGCCGCGGAGACGAGCGGGTTGACCTCGCGCCAGCGCTCCAGAAAGGAAAGCGTGCCCTCGCGGGGGACGGCGTTGAGCGTGCCCGCCAGCGTGTTTTGCAGGTCCGAGAACAGCATTTCCATCGCATCGGCGGCGAGTTTTGCGCGGGCCGCGACGGTGGCGTCGCGCAGTTCCGACTGGCGCCGCCTCTCCGCGATGTCGTGCGCACGGTAGTGGCGAAGGAGGGCGAGTATCGCGACGGCGCCCGCCGCCACCAGCGCCGCCAGCAACGGCATCGCCAGTGTCGTCAGGAACCGGCGCGCTTTTTTCATTCTACGGGTTTTCATGCGCCTCCTTTGGTTTCCACAATTGCATGAGCAGGCGCGCCGCCTCCTTGGGCTGTCCGTCCGCGGTGAAGACGCCCAGGCGACTCTCGACGCCGATGTTCGGGCCGGAGTCGGCGTCGCCTTTCCATGCCTCGTCCTTCAGGGAAAACAGGTAGCCGCCGGCGCCCGTCCCGCCGAAATTGGATTCGATTTCGGCCCACATTTTTCCAATCCATTCCGCCTGGAGCGCGCCGGTGTCGTCGCCCTTTCCATCCATCGAGCTGCGGCCGAACTCGGCGAGCACGGCGGGCATGGGCGCGGCCTGTGTCCGCGCCGCCCAGTCCTTGTATAATCCGCCGAAACCGGGGCCGCGATAGACATTCAGCATGACCAGGTCCAGGCCGGGGATGGCCTGGTATTCGCGCATTTCCGCCATGCCGGGCAATTCCCCGTGGACGACGGCGGCGGGGCGCGGGCTGGCCGCCCTGGCGTTTTTCACCGCGCCGGCGAGGATGCCGAGCCACTTGCCCTTGTCGCCGCCAAACCACTCCGTGTATTTGTAATTATATTCATTGCCAAAGGCCCATGCGAGCACGGCGGGGTGGGTGGCGAAGGCGTTTATATACTCCATGTAAAACGCCTCGCGAAACACCCGCCCGGTGGCACCGTCGCGGATGCCGCCGACGATGTCGCGGGCGGAGTCGAAGCCGACGGTGACGGATATCCCCGCCCCGGCCAGCCGGTCGAGCATGCGCCTGGTTTTTTCATAATCCAGCTCGATGGTCTCCACGCCCTCCTTATACGCGGCGAGGGGCCGGAACGTCCTTATGGAGTTTGCGTGAATCGCTTTCAGCAACGCCAGGTCGCGTTCAAGGTTTTCATAAAACGAAAGCCCGTTGGCGTCGTTGGAATAGCACACGCCCTTGATTTTATAATCCACCGGCGCGTCCGTCCCGTGCGCGATGACTATTATTTTCCGGCCTTCCACCTTTACGGAACGCAGCCCGGAGGCTGGTTTTCCCGAGACGCCGCCACCGGGCTCGCACGGCGGAGGCGCCGCCACGGGCGCGGGCGCGGCGGCTGTTTCCGGGAATGGCGGACGGCGCAGGGAAATGCCCTCCGCGCCGGTGCCGGCGGGCTCGGCGGCGGCGGCGAGAAGGAGGGCCGCCGCCAGGCGCGGCAGGTTTGCTTTCACTGGTTTCATGCGACGGCGGCGGCGGTGCATGGGCTGGCGGGGCGGCGGGCGCATTTCTTACGAATCCTCCAGGACGGTCAGTTTCGAGAAGCGCGGGTTGTTGTTGTTTCTTTCATTGAGCGGCACCGGAAGGTGGCTTGTGCTTTCGCCGAAATCCACCGCTATTTCCCTGACGGCGCCGCCCTCGCCCAGCCCGGCAAGGGCGCCCTCGAAGCAGCGGCCCGCCTTGTCCAGGGCAAACCTGGCGGTCTTTCCGCCCGGGGCGGCGGCCACGATTTTTTCGGAGTTCGAGGCGTAAACGGTTTTTCCATTCTCGAAAACCACGCGCAGAAGGAAGCTGACATTTTCGTCCTGGTTGAAGCATGAGGCGTGGTCGAAATGCAGCCGCAGGGTCGCGCCCTTTTTCAATTCAAGCCCGCGCGCCCCGGTGAAGACCGCCACCAGCCAGTTTGACCCGCCGTAGTAGGCCGGCGTGGAATATTCGCCCCTGGGTTTCAGGTTCGCGGCCGGGCCGGCGGTTTTCGGGGCGGCGGGCGGCGCGGATTCCTCGGGCCGCGCCGCCGCGCCGGGAAAAATTTCCAGGCTGTTGAAACGGACATCGGCCTGGTTTTTCGCGTTGAGGCTCCACGTCCCGCGACCATAGGCCAGCGAGGATTCGCCGAAATCGACCGCCACCTCTTTCAACTCGCCCAGCCCGGTGACAACGGCCTCGAACCAGCCGTCCTTCCGCTCCATGATGACGACATCCCCCTTGCGCCGGGCGACATCGGGGCTGTTGGTGAGAAACACGGCGCCGCCGGCCTTGAACACGAGGCGGCAAAGAAAATTCTGTTTCGGGGCCGCCGTGCCGTCATCGCGGTAAACCGAGTTCGCGTCGTAGCCGATCCTGACGACGGCAGCCCTGCCGACGACTTTTCCCTGCGCGCCGTGCCAGGCGGCGACAGCCCAGTTTGCCCCGCCGTAATACGCGGGGATGCCCAGGGAAAACCCCTCCCAGCCGGCGGCGCCCCCGCCGCGGGCGTCGTCGCCGCCGCCGCTGGCGGCGCTCCGGGCCGGGGCCGGGATAAAACGTATGGAGGTGAAGCGCGGGTCGTTGGCGTTGCCGGGGTTCAAGCCGCCCGCGGTGTAGTGGATGGTTTCCTTGCCGTAATCAACGGCGGCGTCCGTGAGCACGCCGTCGCGCGGGAGCACCCCCTCGAAGACGCGGCCCTTTTTTTGCATCAAAACCGCGCCGGGCCTGCCCGCGGCGACCTTTTGGGAATTCGTGAGAAAAACGAACCGCCCGCCCAGTTGCGCCCGCAGCAGGAAATCGGGGCCGTCGCCGGTGCAATAGGGGGACACGGAGTCAAAGCCGAGCTGGACGATGGCGCGTTCCAGCCGGACTTTTTTTATCTGTATCGCGGGCCAGCCGGCGGCCTGCCAGTTGGGGCCGCCCCAGTTCTCGATGTCCAGAAACGTATAATCGTTTTCCAAGGAGGCGCTTTCGCCCGCCCGGAGCGCGGAGGCCGCGCCGGGGCCGCCGCCGGCGGCAAGGACGGCCAGCGCGAGCAGCGCGCACAAGCCGGCCCCGCGAAGGGGCGCCCTGTTTGAGGATTCGGTTGTTTTCATGTTGCAGACTTTCCGTATGGGTTTCTCCGGTGTGAAAAAGGCGGCCGGGGAATGGAGACGGCCCGGGGCCATTCGACGCCAAAGGCGGGAACGACGCAAAGAATAAAACAAAAGGAGCGGCACGACAACGGGCGTCTCTCAATGATTTCTCAAAAGGGGTGCGGCCCAAAGTTGTGCCACCTCCTCCGAAATCGTTCCTCGTTCCTCGTTCTCGTTTCTCGTTCTCTTTCCTCTTTATCTGATGTTACGCGGAAGCGGAGACAGCGCTTGACCTTTCCAGCCCCGGAGGGGCGGCAGCATT
>JAITDF010000751.1 GCA_031282705.1 Opitutaceae bacterium
CCTACCAAAACTGGCCGCCGCGTAACAATTGAAACCGAGTCCGGCGCGGCGGCGCCGCGAGACCGCCCTACCAAAACTGGCCGCCGCGTAACATCAGTCAGTAAACAAGTTCAAGCCAGCCGGTTAAACTTGGGTTTTCTTTGTTTTTTATCTTCGTTTCCTTCGTTTCCTTCTGTTCAAAATGAATTTTTAGAGGTTCTCATCAGCCTTTTCTCCCGCAAATGCATCACGCTCCCACCCGCCTCCTCGCCCTGCTGCTGTTTCTTCCCAGTCTTCAGCCTTCAGCTTCCAGCCTTCAGCCTCCGGCCTCCACCCTTTCCGCCCAGCCACCCGCCGGCGCGCCCATCCTCCCGCTCGACGACCTGCGCCCCGGCCAGGCCGGCGAAGTCTGGACGGTTTTCCAAGGCGGCATGCCGGAGCCCTTCGCCGTCGAAGTCGCCGGCGTCATCCGCAACGCCCTCGGCCCCGGAAAATCGCTCATCCTCTGCCGCCTCACCGACCCGCGCGTGCAGCACATGGGCGCCGTCGCCGGCATGAGCGGCAGCCCGCTCTACATCGATGGCAAATTCGCCGGCGCGCTCAGCTACCAGGTTCAGCGCTTCGAGACCGTGCGCCACGCCGGCTTCACGCCCGCCGCCGACCTCCTCGAAGTCAGCCGGCTTGGCCGGGCCGCCGCCGCCGCCGCGCAGGAAATCCGCGCGCAGGAAACCGCCCCTCCCCTCGTCCCGCTCACCCCCGCCTTTGCCTTCGGCGGAATCGCCCCGCAAGTCGCCGCGCTCTTCCGCGACGGCTACCAGGCACTCGGCCTCTCCCTGGCCACCCTCGGCGGCCACATGTCCGCCGCCCCCAAAAGCGGCGCGGGAGCCCCCGCCGCCGCCCTCCTCCGCCCCGGCTCGGCGGTGGCCGTCGCCCTCGCCACCGGCGACATCACGCTCGCCGGCACCGGCAGCGTCTCGCACGTTGACGGCGACCGCATCCTCGCCTTCGGGCACCCCCTGCTCACCCTCGGCGCGGTCGAATTGCCCATGGCCCTCGCCGACATCATCACCATCCTCCCCTCCAATCTCAGCTCCGTCAAAATCTCCAACACCGGCCCCGTCATCGGCACCATCCGCCAGGACCGCCTCTCCGCCATCTACGGCGAAATCGGCCCCATCCCGCCCATGTTCCCCATCGAAGTCCGCACACCCGCGCGCACCCTGCATTTTTCCACCATCCGGCACGACCGCCTCACACCCATGCTCGCCGCCACCGGCCTCGCCCAAGCCGTGCTCGGCTCCAACGAAAACGGCCTCGCCGAAGGCTTCCGCATCAAAACCCTCATCGCCTACCCCGGCGGACGCCGCCTCGAAACCGACACCCTACACGCCGGCCCGCAAGGCTTCGCCGCCGGCGTCGGCGGCCTTGTCCGGCGGCTCGCCGCCACCCTCGGCAACCCCGTCGCCGACATCTTCCCCGAGTCGCTCGCCTTCACCGTCGAACCCCTCGCGCGCAACCCCTCCGCCAGCATCGACCTCGTCCGGCTCTCCCGCACCCGCCTGGCCGCCGGCGACACCCTGCGCGTCACGCTCACGCTCCGCGATTTCCAAGGCGACGCCCTCCGCGAGACCATCCCCATCGACATCCCCGCCGACTGGACCGGCCGCGCGCTCGAACTCGTCCTCCTCCCCGGCGACGAACTCGACCGCCAGACCGGCCGCCCCGCCACGGCGCGCCTGGCCCAAATCCGCACCTTCGACGCCTACCTCGACCTCATGAGCGACCAGCGGGCCGGCGACGGCCTCTACCTGGCGGTGGTCGAGCGCGCCAGCGCCTTCATCGACCAGACCCGCCCCACGCTCGACTACCCCGGCAGCCTGGAACGCATCGCCCGCCGCGCCGACGACGCCCGCTACCAGAAGCGCGACGTCCTCGTCCCCCTCTGGGAAAAACACATCCTCCCCGGCCGCCTCCTCCAAGCCACCCACCGCCAGCCGCTCCAGATCACCGAGTGACCGCCGCCGCCGGCCCGGCAAAAACGCCCGCAACCAGGCGCGGGCGTTGAAGCGGACTTGGAAGTCTGCGGTACGTCAGCAGGCATTACGATTGGCCGCCGGCGCGGTGCAATTGGGGACAGGTAAAAAACGAACTTTCGTTTCAACTGCGGAATTTAGGTTAACTTATACTCAAGACTTAACCTGGCGGCGAAGCCGCTTCGCTGCGCCCCTTCGGGGCTTGGGGTTTTTATTAACTTTTCCGTGGGTTCCTTGCTGCGCTCGTCACCCACGGCCAAGAGCTGCCGCCCCTCCGGGGCTGACCACCGCCGTTGCCGGCCCTCCGGATGGCCCGCCGGACGCCCCGTCCTTTTCCCTCTTCTCGCCTCCCGCCCCACCCCGCCCTCAGCGGCCTTCGATCCAGCCGGTGATGATTTCCGAGTCGGGGGGCGTCTTTGGCGGAACGACGCCGGCCCAGTTGCCGTTTTCGTCGATCAGGAATTTTTGGAAATTCCATGTGACGGGGGCGTCCTGCTTCCCGTTGACGGCGGCCTGGGTCAGCCATGCGTAGAGCGGGTGGATGTCGTCGCCCTTGACGGAAATCTTGGACATCATGGGAAAGGTGACGCTGTAGTGCGTGGAGCAAAATTCCTTGATCTCCGCGTTCGTGCCCGGCTCCTGCCGGCCAAAATTGTTCGCCGGGAAGCCGACGATGGCGAATTTGTCCGGGCCGTATTTTTTATAAAGCTCCTGCAACTGGGTGTATTGCCTGGTGAGGCCGCATTTGGAGGCGACGTTGACCACGAGCACTTTTTTGCCCTTGAGGGCGGCGAGGTCAAAGTCGTCCCCGTTGATGTCGCGGACCTTGAAGTCGTGGAAATTCCCGGCCTGCCGCGCGGCGGCGGCGGCGGCGGCTTGCCTGGGGTAGCCGACGATGTTGTTGAGGATGGGAACCTGGTCGCCGGTGAGTTTCAGGGCCTCCTTGAGTTTGTCGGACTGCATGGTCGTGCGCGGGATGGTGGCGAGGCCGCAGCCGGAGCAGAAGAGGGCGATGTTTTGCGAAACGATGCCGGCGTCGAGGGCGGACCAGAGGCGCTTGAGCTGGTCGCCGGCGGCGCCGAAGCGGGAGAAGTCGGAGACCATCACGAGGTGGAGGGGGGCTTGGAGGGCGAATTTCTGGGCGCCGGCGACCAGGGGGCGGAAGTCTCCGGCGGCGACGGGGGTCAGGGCGTGCTCCTTGGCGTCGTAGAGATAGGCGGCGTCGGGCAGGATGGCGTATAGGTCGATGTCCTGTTTGTTGGCGGCGGTGGGGGCGGTGCGGCGTCCGTCGGGGCGGTTGACGCCGTTGGCGGCCCAGAGGAGATCGGAGAGGTCCTGGAGGCTGAGCGCGCGTTCGGAAAACTCGCGCGTGGAGTGGCGGCCGGCGAGCGCCTGCATGACGCTTGCGCCGCGGGTTTTGTCGGGGGAGTTGAGTTTGATGGCGGCGGGCTGCCGGGCGTTGAGGAGCGATGCGGCGGCGAGGGCGGCAAGGGCGGCGAGGAGATTTTTCATGATGCTGATGCGAATGGGTTGATATTGAGAGACAAGAAAAACGCATAGACGCGCTTCAGCCGCAAAGGATGCGCGGGTCACACGAAACATGGGGAATGCCGCGCCGAGCCGGCCCGGCCCGCGATGCGGGCGGGGAAGGCCCCGGCCGCTCAGCTTATTTCCGCCTCGATCCGCACGGTGGCGCCGGGGGCGGCGGGCGGGATGACGTTGCCGGGGATTTCGCGTCCGTCGATTTTCAAACCCCGGATGCCCTTGCTGCGCCCGC
>JAITDF010000038.1 GCA_031282705.1 Opitutaceae bacterium
CCCTTGTCAGGCTTTTCGCTGCCGCCCCTTCAGGGCTCGTTTTTTTCTTGATGGATTCCGTGGGTTCCTCGCTGCGCTCGTCACCCACCGCTAAATGCTTACGCCCCACCGGGGCTGACCATCGCTGCTCCGAGGCTTCACGGGCTCTCTACATAAGCGACGAATCTTCTTTCCTCTTTACTCTTTCTCTTTATCTTTCTCTCCCATCGCTCTCATTTCTCCCATTCTCTTTTCCCCTCTTGAGGAAAGAGAAAGACGAAGACAAGGGGGGAAGGGGAACGAATACCCGGCCGTCCCAAAAAAATAACTTGCGCCGCCCGCGCACAAGGCCTACACGGGCCGGTCATCGTCGGGGTTTGAGCAGCAATCAACGCCCCGGCGGACGTTCTTTCGACAACACTTGGGTAGCACAGGGAAGGCCGTGAAAACCGGCCACAGTTGCGCTACGGTAACGCATCAGACCAGACTTCCACCCGCCGCATCCCGCGCGCGGGGCAACGCCAATCGGGTTCGCACCCGGTGAAGGCCAGAAGCGAGGCAGGGGCGCGGTCACAGCCGCGCCTCGACACATGCGGAGTCCGAACATCTGGCTGCCATAAGTTCTCACACGCCCCGGCGCGGTTGCGCGCGCCGGACCGGCACAACTTCAACGCAAAATTGAAGCGTGAGAGTGGCAACTCGGTTGTTGCACGGGGTTCCCCCGGTTCGCGGCGTCTTGACGCCGGGCCGCGGGCGGACGCCCCGCGCCGGCTGGTTTCTGCTCTTGCCTGAAGCCATCCGACAAAATCCATGCCCGAGTCCACCACGGCCCGCGTCAACGCGCGCCTTTCCTTCCGCCCGCCGCCTCCGCCCTCTGCGCGGCCCGCCGCCGCGCGCGTCTTCGCGAACATGTCGCGCCTGCCGGACGCCGCCGCCTGCGCCGTCTTGCGGGGCTCGCATTCGGCGCGGTCATGCTCACGCGGATTTTCAGCGGACGGATGTCGATGAACCCGTGCGATTTCAGCCCGTTCGTGTTTCCCGCGCCGCCGGAGGCGTTTCTTTTTCCCGGCGGCCCGTCCGATTTGTCACGATTTTCCTCCGTGCCGGAGTTGCCGGAAAACACCGGCGGGGCATCGCTGTTGCATTACGCCAAACAGCCGTTGGTGCTCGCCTCGTCGCGTGAAGGCCTGGACCGCCTCCTTTCGGCGATTCCCGGCACGGAGCCAGCCCCTTTCACTCTCCCCCAACTCCCCTCCCCGGCGGACGCCCGCCCCGCCCGCGCCCGCAAACTCATGCCGGGCACCCGCCCGCCGGCACCGCCGTACCCGCCGGCGGCACCGCCGCTCCCCGCCGCCTCCGCCGGGCCGCCGCCGCACCGTGGCCGGCTCGCTCCCGCGGCGCGCCGGCGCCCGTAGCGTCGGCGCCGCGCCTGCCCCCGGCACACGGCATCCGTCATCCCATTGCACAACTGCACAACCGCGCAACCACAACAACCGCGCAAACCGCGCGACCGCGCAAACGCATGACCATGCGACCGCAAAACACACGCTTCCATGACCTCGATTGACCAAATCCGCGAACTTCTTCACTCCGCCGCCGGCGTGCTGGTGTGGCCCGTGCTGCTCGGGCTCATCGGGCTCGCCGCCGCCATGCTCGTCTCGCTCGGCGCGTTCGCCCGCGAGGCGTTCGACCGCCGCCGCGGGCGGCGCGCCTCGCTTGAGCACGACCACGCGGCGCTCAACCGCGCCGCCGCCGACTCGCACGAGGACATCGAGCTCATCATGGAGGCCGTGCTCCAGTCCTCCGACCGCCGCCGCTGGCGCTCGCTCGGGCGCCTCCGTCTCGCCGTGCGCACCGGCCCCTCGCTCGGCCTCATGGGCACGCTCATCCCGATGGCCGACGCGCTCCAGGGCCTCTCCGAGGGCAACCTCCCCGCGCTCGCGAGCAACATGGTCACGGCCTTCGCCGCCACGGTCATCGGCCTGGGCATCAGCGTCACCGCCTACCTCGTCGCCGCCGCGCGCGAAAGCTGGGTGCGCGCCGACAGCGAGGCGCTCGCCTTCCACGCCGAGCACCTGCTCCGCGAAATCAAATCCGCCGACGCGAAACGCGCGGCGGCTGACGCCGCAAATCCCAAATCCCAAATCCCTTCCGAGCGAAGCGAGAAGCCTGGCAATCCCAAAAATCCCGCCGCCTGACACCACCGCGCCTCCGCGCCGCCGCCGCTCCCGGCGCGGCAGCGCCTCCAATCGAAAATCCAAAATCGAAAATCCCGCCATGCGCTTTGTCCAACGCACCCGCCATGCCGCCCACGGCCCCGCTCCCGGCGAGGACGATGACCCGCTCGCCGGCATCGCCAATCTCTTCGACGTGAGCGTCGCCTTCATCGTCGCCCTGCTCATCGCGCTGTTCGCGCTTTTTTCCGCCGGCACCTTCCTCGACAAAAACGCCGAGGTCACGCTCGTGAAGACCACCGCCGGCGGCGGCACCGAGATCATCACGAAGAAGGGCGCGGAGATAAAGGTGCAAAAAGTCACCGACAAAAACCTCTCCGGCCAAGGCACGCGCCTCGGCACCGCCTACCGCCTCGCCGGCGGCCAGGTCGTTTACGTGCCCGATGAACCCGGCGCGCCCGCCGCCGCGCCCGCCAACCCCGGCACGCCCGCCGATTCCGCCCGATGAATCCCGCCGCCGCCAACTCCGGTTCGCCGCCATTCCCGATGCCCGCGCCTGCGACGGCGACGGCGCAGGCTGCCGCGTCAGGCGAGGCATGGCATGGCGGGGCCCGACGGGGCGTCGCCCGACGGGGCGGCATGGCCCGACGGGGCGGCATGGCCCGACGGGGCGGCATGGCCCGACGGGGCGGCGACTTTAGTCGCCGAAAGACGCGGAGCGTCGCGGCCGGGCGACTTCAGTCGCCCGATCGGAAGACGGCGGATGCGGCGGATGCGCCGCCGTCGCCGCCGGCGCTGAGGCGACTGTTGTGGCAACTAAAGTCGCCGCCCCGTCAAAAGCGCGACGCGAATGCGGTTTCTCAAACGAAAACCCTGTCCTGGCGACTCCTCCGGCGCGCCTGCGCGTATGCGGCCTGCCTCCTGGCTTGCGCGGCGGTGCCGCCGTCCGCCTCCGCCACGCCCGCTGCCGCCGCACTCGCTGCTGCCGCACTCGCTGCCACGTCCGCTGCTGCCGCACCCGCTGCCGCACCAGCCCAGCTCACGCCCGCGCCCGCCGACGCCGCACCAGCCCAGCCCGCGCCCGCCGCCGCAGCGCCCGCCCAGCCTGCGCCGGCCCGCCCCGCCGCGCGCCCTGCGCGCGTGTGCATCCTGCCTGGCGACACGGCTTCGGCGGCGATGGCGGCGGCGCTCGACGAGTTGCGCGCCGACCCCGCGCTCGCCGGCATCGACTTCCGCGTGTTCGCCAATCCCGCGCAGGCGGAAATAGGCGGCGCGCTGATACGCGATGCCGGCGTGCTGCTCATCAACACGCACGGCCGCGTCCTGCTCAACGCCGTCATCGACCACCTCCCGGCCATCCGCGCCAACGGCGGCCGCGTCTGGGCCGTCGGCTCCTCCTTCGACCCCGATTTCCCGGAACTCGGTCTGGAGCGCGACGACGCGCTGACGGCGTATTTCACGCACGGCGGGCGGGAAAACCTCCGGCAGCTCGTGCGCGCCGCCCTCGCGCGCACCCTCCGGCCCGGCCTTGCCCATGAGCCGCCCGCGCCGGTCATCGCCAGCGGTTTCTACGACCTCGATGGCGGCCGTTGCTTCGAACGTTTCGAGGACTACGCCGCCGCGTATTTCGAGCGCCACCCGGCGCACGCCCCCGCGCTCCACCTGGCGCACCGCCCGGCGGACGCCCCCGCCCACGCCCCCGCGCCCCACCCGGCACACGCCCCGGAGCGCGCCCCGGCCCACGCCTCCCCCGCCCCCGCCGGCGGGCAAATAAATTTGCCCGTCAAAAGCGGTGACAAGTCACCGCACTCCAAAA
>JAITDF010000048.1 GCA_031282705.1 Opitutaceae bacterium
GCCGCGCGCGCGGCGCTCACGGGCGCGGCGGCGCGGCGCGGGTGATGCGCTCCCGCGCGAGCGACGCGCCGGGCAGCTCCTTGCCCAGGATCAGCTCATACACCTCGCGCGCCTGGCCAAAACGGGACTGCTGCTCCAGCAGCTCGCCGAGCCTGATGAGCGTGCGCGACATCCAGTAGCGCCCGTTCGCCCCGAGCGCGTCCGCGCCGGCTTCGTCGAGCAGCAGGTCGCTGATCATGCGCCACCAGAGCGTCTCCACGCGCTGGTATTCGGCGCGGTTGACGAGGTTGCGCCCGAACTTGTATCCCGCCTCCACGCGCAGGTCCGCCGGCGCGGAGCGCTGGTCGAGCAGCCGCTCGTAAATCGCCGCCGCGCTTTCCGCCCACGATGCGTCGGCGGCCGCCAGCGCCGCGTAGCAGTCCGCCAGCGCCAGCTCCGCCGTGAGCCCGTCGGCGAATCCCGGATAGCGGTGGGTGTTGACCAGGTTTTCGTAGAGCGTGCGCGCCGCGCCATACTGGTTCATCAGCCGCAGGAGGTTGCCCTGCCGCAGCCGCGCATAATAAACCAGTTCGCTTTTCGGAAACGCCTCCACCAGGTTTTCGAGGATGTTGTAGGCCTCGTTGTAATATTGCTCCTGCCCGCGCCGCTCCGCGTAGAGCGCCGCCTGGTAGAGCGCGTAGGGGGCGTAGGGGCTGTCCTTGAAGTTGTCCGCCAGCGTGCGCAGGGCGTTTTGCGCGCCCACGATGTCGCCGCGCGCCGCCGCGATGTCGGCCTCGATGATGTGCGAATAGACCGCCGCGTCGGAGCGCGGAAAATCGGCGCGCAGTTTTTTCAACAGCGCCTGCGCCGCCTCCGTGCGCCGCGGGTCGTCCAGCGCGAAGCCCGCCTGCGCCTCCAGCAGCATCGCCGTGCTGGCGATCTCCGCGCGCAACGGCTCCGGCACGCCGTCCAGCGCGCCGCGCAAGGCGGAGGCCAGCGCGAGCGCGCGGGCGTGCCCGCCCGTCTCGAAGGCGAGCCGCGCGCGCAGCCACGCGAGCCGCGCGCGCAGGTCCGCCGGCGAATCCCCGGCGAATTCGGCGATCAGCCCGTCCTCCCCGTCCGCCGCGGCGGGCGGCGCCTCGTCCAGCAGCCGGTCCACCCGCGCGTAGGCCCGCGCCCCCTCGCCCGCGGCCTGCAGGGCGCGCGCCAGGTTCCACTCGGCGCGCCAGCGGTTGGCCTCGTCAAACCGGTCGTCGCGCGCCTGCGCGTCGAGCAGCTGTTCCGCCGCGACCATCCGCCCGCCGGCCAGGATTTCCGCCTGCACCCGTTGAAACATCAGCGCCCCCGCCGGCACCCCGGCGGGCACCGCGCCCAGCGCCGCGCCGTAGGCGTCGGCGGCGTTGCGGTAGTCCCGCGCGCGGAACCACGCCTCGGCCACCAGCACGCCGAGTTGCGCGCGCGCGGGCCCGTCCGGCATCTCGGCCAGCGCGGCGGCGGCCTGGCTGGCGGCGTTGCGGAAGCGCCCCTGCTCCCACGCCGAGGCCGTCAGCAAACCCAGCGCGGGCACGCGGGCGGACGAGCCGGGGAAACTGGCCAGCACGCGGCCGGCGTCGTTTTCCGCATCGACAAAACGCTTGTCCGCCAGCGCGAGTTGCGCGCGGAAGAGCAGCAGCTCCCCCGTGAGCGGGTGCCGCGCCGGCGCGTCGATCAACCGGCCGAGGAATTTTGCCAGCTCGTCGCGCCGCGCCGGCGTGTCCGCCGAGCCGGCCAGCAGCCGCAGCGCCACCCGCTGCTTGTCCGGGTCCGCCGGGCCGGAAAGCAGCGCGCGCAACGCCGCCCGCCCC
The DNA here is from genome assembly GCA_031282705.1 of Opitutaceae bacterium. Taxonomy (GTDB): domain Bacteria; phylum Verrucomicrobiota; class Verrucomicrobiia; order Opitutales; family Opitutaceae; genus Termitidicoccus. The sequence goes on from JAITDF010000048.1 coordinate 1,824, forward strand.
TCGCCGCTTTCCGGCCCGGCGATCAGGCCGAGCAGCAGCCGCCATTCGTCGCCCGTCCGCCCCTCCTCGCGCGGCAGCAGGCCGAGCTGGCCCTGCAAAAGCTCCACCGCCGCGTCGCGCCGCCCCAGCGCGTGGAGCGCGATGGCGAGCTGGCTCGCGGCCACGTGGCCGGGCGCGCGCCCGGGGTTGCGGTCGAGCGTCTGGCGCAGGCTCGCGACCAGCCGCTCGTCCGCGCCGCCCATGAACAGCCGCGCCCGCGCCCGCGCCAGCACAAACCACGAACGCTGCGCCGGCGTCGCCGCCGCCTCCTCGGCCTGCTGGTAAAGCGCGCCCGCCTGGTTGAAATCCCGCGCCGCCTCCGCCAGCAAACCGCGCAGGAAAAACAGCCACGGGCGGTCCGTCTCCGGCAGGCTCTGCGGGGCGATCGCCTCCGCCGCGGCGCGCGCGCTGTCGAGCTTTCGCGCGCGCGCCTCGACCAGCGCCCGCCGCAGCAGCAGTTCCGGCGGCGGCTCCTCCGGAAACCCCTCCCACGCCAGCACGCGCCCCGCCTCCTCCGTGCGGTCCTCCTCCAGCAGCGCCGTCGCCAGCGCCAGCCGCGTGCGCGCGCCGGCGCCGGCGTCGGCGGCGATGCGTTTGTCCTTGAGCAATTCCTGATACAACGCCGCCGCGATCGAGGGCAGCCCCAGCTCCAGCGCGCGCCGCGCGTCCAGCTCCCGCGCCAGCAGCCCGCCCGCCGGCGGCCCGTCCGCCGGCGGCTCCGGCGCCGCGCCCGCCAGCGGCACCGGGTCGTCCGGCGGCGGCGGCGCGTTGCCCGGCGGCGGCGTGGCGTTGCCCGGCGGCGGCAGTGCGTTGGCCGGCGTCGGCGTGATGCCCGGCGTCGGTGTGGTGCCCGGCGGCGGCGGTGCCGGATTGTCCGGTGGCGGCGGCGGATTGTCCGACGATGGCGGCGCGCCCGGCGGCGGCGCATTGGCCGGCGGCGACGCATTAGCTGGCGACGACGCATTGGCTGGCGGTGGTGTATTGGCTGGCGGCTGCACTGCGCCCGGCGGCCGCACCGCGTTAGGCGTCGGCACCGCGTCCGGCGGCGTGGCGTTCGCCGACGCTGGCGCGCCATTCGTCATCGCCGGCGTGGCGCCGACGGCGGCCGCCGTGGTTGCGTTGCCCGCCGCCGATACCGCCGTCGATACCGCCGCCGGTGCCGCTGGCGGCACCGCGGCGGAGGCCGGCGCGCCGTCCGTTTGCGCGGAAACCACGCCCATGCCGCCGCCCGCCGCCGCGCCCCAAAACGCGACCGCGAGCGCCGGGCAACGCAGCCATGTATGCAAATGCGAAAGCATAAAACCCCCGGACATTGCGCGCGCGCGCCGCCCGACGCAAGCCGGGGCGATCACGAAGCCGGAAATCGGACGCCATGCCATTTCCCAATTGAATTTCAAACATGGTCCGGGAATCACTCCATAACGCAGGTTGGCGGACTGTCGCTCCGCCCTGAACCGAATCTGCCCGGGACAAAGGTCCGCAAACGCAAAAAGCCCGTGGACGGGTGCGGGCTTCCAAGCAGACTGGGGTTCGGGCGGTGCGGCAGTGTCTGTCAGTCTGCGTTACGACGCTCCCGCTTAACATCGGTTATTTACCGATGTTACGCGGAAGCATCGTAGCGCGGACACCAATCAAGCGGCATTGCCGGCAGGCGGGAGGATGGCGGTGATGCGGCGTTTGGTCTCCTCGGGCATGGCGCGCAGATGCCGGCGCAGGAGGCGGGCGGTCTGGCGGCTCGGGGAAAACTGCTTTTGGCCCCGCATGACCAGCCAGTCCAGCAGCATCGCCCAGAGGTCTTTCTCATCGACGGCGTGCTGCTGCGCGAGCCGCCTGATGCCGGCGTGAAGAGCCGAAAAGGCCGCATCGGCGGACAGCCGCGCGACGATCTCCCCGAGGTCGGTGGTGCGCAGGGCGAGCTGGTCGAAAGTTTCCAGCAGCGTCACGAAGATGGCGTCCACGTCGCCTGAAGCGGAATTTTTCATGCGCCCGATCAAATCAAAGGGAGCGCCATCCGCCGCGGGAGGGCGCGGCGGGCGGGCTGCCGGGGATGCGGGGCGGCCCAGGGGTGCAGGGCGGGCCGGGGACTTCCGCGGGGCCTTTTTCGGGGCCAAGGGAGACGCGCTCACTTTCAGGTGCGCTTTTTTAAAGGACTCCTGCCGCACCTTTTGGGCCAGAATAGACGGGCGGCCATATGTATCATCCACCGAATCGGCGTCCATCGAAAAACAGATGGAGGCCGAGTCGCATCGAATGGAATTTCTCACCGTGCCCGCGCCGCCCCAGCCGGCGGCGAGCATTTGCGGGACTTGCCGGAGGTCGGGCAGGCCGGCGGCCTTGTCCCTGCCTTCGCGGACGTGCACGAGGAAGAGGTTGGTGTGTTCGCTGACCAGCTGGTATTGCAAGGCGAGCGCCTCCTTTTCCGTGTCCGACGCGGCTTCGGCCATTCTTTGCGCGCCGGCCAGGCGCGGCAGGCTGTCGCCGGACGCGGGCGCGGCGGAAATCGTCCCGGCCCGGAGCGAGTGCGCGGCGCCGCCGGCCTCCCAGCACAGTTGCGGGGCCTGCTCCGGCGGGCGGGCGAATTGGGCGAAGAGGTGGACGGTCTCGCCGTCGTAGAGCGCGCGGGGCGGGGCGGATTGCCAGAGCGGAGCGGCGGCGCCCCAGTCCACGCGCACCCGGACGGCGGCGCCGCCGCGCATCCGGTGAAACATGCGCACGATGGCGTCGGCGATGTTTTCGTTGGGTGAAACGAGTTCGCACGCGCCGCCGGTTTTTTCGGCGAGTTCGCGGTGAAGGGTTTCCGCCGGGGCGCTGCCCACGCCCACGGCAAAGATGCGGTGGCCGGAGCGCCCGGCCTCGGCGATGATGTCCCCGGCGCCCCAGACTTCCCCGTCGGTGATGAGCAGGACGGCGGGCGGCGGGAGCCCGGCGCCGCCGGGCGCGGCGATGTCGTTGAGCGTTGAGAGCAGGGCGGAGCGCATCTCGGTGCCGCCGAGGTCGGCGTCGATGCTCGAAACGGCGTTGGAAAGGCGGTGGATGACCGCGGGGGTGCAGGGTTCGAGCCGGCCCCGCTCGTGCTCGACCTGGCTGCCGAAGCGGCTGAGGGAAACGTAATCGCCGGCGTCCAGTTCCGCGAGGACGCGGTGAAGCGCGCACCGGGCGGACGCGATGCTGTCGCCGCCCATCGAGCTGGAGCAGTCAACGAGGATTTTGAGGAGCAGCGGCGCCGTGGTCTCTCGCGGCAGCGCGGGGCAGAAACTGGCGAGCACGGTGTGCCCGGCGGCGGCGGCGGCGGCACCGCCGTCGCTGCCGCCGGTCGTGCCGGGCGCGGAGAACGCGAAGGAGCGGCCGGCGAGGCGGTCGAGCACGAGGATGAAATCGCGGTCGAGCACGGTGCCGGCGGCGAGGGAGACGGCGCGCCCGCCGGCGATGCCGCCGAGGTTGACGGCGTGGCTGGGCGAGGAAATCTCCGCGGCGGCGATGTCGCCGAACAGCTCGATCCTGAGTTCCAGCGGATAATCCGCCGCGAGGCTGGCGGCGGCGGTCTCGTGGGGCGCGAGGCCGCCGGCGGCATGGGCGTCGCCGTAGCGCGGGGCGATGACGGTCGGGACGCCGAGGCGGACGCGGCCCTGCTCGAAGCGGAGGAGTTGCGCGTAGCGGAGTTCGAGGACGGCGTCCTCGCCGGGCTTGATGTTGCCGAGGTTGGCGGTGAAGAGGCCGGGGGCGGAGGCCTCGACCATCACGGGCGTGTCGCCGGCATCAATGGCCTCTTCATAATCGCGGCGCGCCTGTTCGCGTTTGACGACCGCGCCGCGCAATTTTTTCCCGCCGATTTCAACGTCCAGCGCCATGAGGCGCGCGCCCCAGGCCAGCGGGAAAGTATAAACGGCCTCGATGTCCCGGGCGGATTCGTTGCGGTAGCGCTGCCGGATGCGCATGTCCAGCAGGAGGCCGTCGAGCCGTCCGTTGATGCGGACGGATTTGAGCACGGGGGCTTCTCCGAAGCCCTGGCGCGTTTCGAGGCCGATGCGGGTGTTTTCGTGGTGCATGGTGATCATGGTGGTGTTTTTTTGCGGGCTGATGTTTTTTTTGCGGGTCGGGTTTGGTGTCGATGCGGGTTGCAAATGGCGGAAATTCACGAAGGCGTCCGGCGCCTTGCCGGGCGGCGGCTTCCGGCGGCGGCCGGCGCCGGGTTTTGCGGCGGCAGCCGTTTCGCGGCGACGGCCATGACTTCGCGGACAAACGCGCGGAGCTGCTCGGGCGGGAGACCGCTTTCCTCGGGGGAAACCTCGATTTCGACGCCGGGCGCGACGAGGATGTGGCTGCGCACCTCGACGGCGCCGGGCTGGCGGCGGCGCGGCGGCACGGGCGGCTCCCCGCCGGAGAGGACTTCGCGGACGCGTTCGAGTGCGACGCCGGCGTCGGTGAGCTCCTTGATGCGGAGCAGCGTGGAAAGATGCCCGCCGGTGTAATGCGCCGCGCGCCCGCCGCCCTCGGGGCGCGGGAGCAGCCCGATTTGGATGTAGTAGCGGACGGTGCGCCTGCCGCAGCCGGCAAGCGTGCCAAGGTCGTCCAGGGTGAATTTTTTCGTGTCCATGCCGGTGTGTTTTTCGTGACAGTTTAATGTGACAGTCGAGCTGTCAACATTAATTCCGAAAAAAATTTTCCCGCGCCGGCTTGGCTCCGGTTCTGCCTGGTGAAATTTGAAACGGGGGCGGATTTGGCCCCGCCCCCGCCGGCCGCCGCGCCGCCTCCCGACTGCGGCGTTTCCGGGCGGGCGTGGCGCATGACGGGAGATTTCATGCCGCGCGCGCTGGATTCATTGCGCGCCTCCCCGCCGAAAGCCCCCGCCTCCTCCCGTCTCCTCCGAAACTGGTCGGGGTGGAGAGATTCGAACTCTCGGCCTCTACGTCCCGAACGTAGCGCTCTACCAGGCTAAGCTACACCCCGATGTGTGATTGAGCCGGACACGATGGGCCGGCGCGGCGCGGTCGGCAAGGAGAATTTTCCGCGGGCTTTAATTCACTTTGTCAAATGAAGTTGCGCGGCGCGCCGGAAAAAGTGGCACGGGCGTCCCGCTTGCCTGATGCGCAGGGCGAGCGTCCCGCTTGCCTGTTTGGGTAGTAGGGCGAGCGGCCCGCTTGCCGGACGGCGCGCAAAGCGCGCCGCCCAAACGCGCGCCGCCCAAACGCGCGCCGCCAAAACGCGCGCCGCACAAAAGCGGCGGGAGCATTCTGCTCCCGACAGCCAAGCGGGACGCTTGCCCTACACCCCAATCAGGCA
>JAITDF010000058.1 GCA_031282705.1 Opitutaceae bacterium
GGGGAAAAAATCCACCCCTGGCTCGTTTACGGCGGCACCGAATGCCAGCCGCGCACGCAAGGCGCCGTCGTCCCCTGGCGCGAACTCCCCGCCCGCCTGGACCTCGCCCAAAACGGGCCCTCCCTCCCCGCGGCCACCGCCAAACCATGAGCACCCCCGGCAACCCCCTCTCACTCTGCTCCGTCATCATCCCCGCCCGCGACGAGGAGGAGTCGCTTCCGTCCACCCTGCGCGATATCCACGCCACTTTTACAGTGGCGGGCATCCCCCACGAACTGGTGGTGGTTGACGACGGCAGCCGCGACGGCACCTGGGCGGTTCTGGAAAAATTAAAAAACGAAATGCCCGCGCTTGCGCCGGTCAGGAACCCCGGCCCGCACGGCTTCGGACGCGCCGTCATATACGGCCTGGACCACAGCCGGGGGGACGCGGTGATCATCATGATGGCCGACGCCTCCGATTCGCCGGCCGACGCGGTGAAATACTGGCGCCTGCTCAACGCCGGCTGGGACTGCGTCTTCGGCAGCCGCTTTATCAAGGGCGGCAGGGTCATCGACTATCCATGCATAAAACTCTGGATCAACCGGCTGGCCAATCTTCTGGTTCGCATCGGCTTTAATATAAAACTCAACGACACGACCAACGCCTTCAAAGCCTACCGCCGCGCGGTGATCGACGGCTGCCGCCCCCTGATCGCGCCGCACTTCAACCTGACGGTGGAAATCCCGCTGAAGGCCATCGTGCGCGGCTTCACCTGGACGGTGATTCCGATCTCGTGGCAAAACCGCAAACACGGCGTGGCCAAGCTCAAGATCAAGGAAATGGGCAGCCGCTACTTCTTCATCTGCGCCTACGTCTGGCTCGAAAAATACTTCAGCCGGGGCGATTACAAACAAGACGCGGCGCACCGATGAAGAATCCGGCCCTTCTTGAAACACACGGGATCATGAACCAGCCGGGAAAAGCATGTGAAACACGCGGCCCCGGGCCGGCGCGCCGGTTTTGTGCATCGGGAAAGACACCGGGGGCGGAAAAACAACCGCCGGCTTGATGGCGCCGCCGCCGGCTTTCTTTTTATGCTCAATATACTCAATAAAAGTAAACGGATTTGCACCGGCCTGGCGCTGTCGTTCAAACGCGAGCCGCTGCTCTGGACGTTTATTGCGCTGGCCGTGACAGTCCGTGTCTTTTTCTGGTTTTACACCGGAAGAGTTTGGGAAGATTATCTGATAACCGCGACCGGGGTTGAAAACGCATGGAACGGGTTTGGGCTTACCCATCATGCCGGCGAGCCGCGCGTGCATTATTTTACGTCGCCGGTAAGCGTGCTGATTCCCCTGGCTCTGCACCCGGTCATGAACGGCCTTCTTGCGATGCGCCTGGCGGGCCTGCTGGCAGCCGCCGGAACCATTTGGCTGGCCTGCAATATATTGAAAGACATGGGAATCAAACCGCCGGCCATGGCATTTGTGCTGGCGTTTTTGTCGTTTGATTTCCTTCATGTTTTCTTCGGCATGTCCGGCATGGAAACCCAGGTGTCGGTGTTTTTTGTTCTCCTGGCCATGCGCTGCCATCAAAAACTGCGCGAGGGCGGCGCGGGGAAAAAGGAGGAAATCCGGCTGGGAATTGCGCTTGGCCTTTGCATGTTGGGCCGTCCCGATTTCATCATTGTTTGCGCGTGCATAGGGCTGTTCGTATTATGCACCCGCCCCAAGTCGCTGGCCGGAATCGCCGGCTTTGCGTTATTAGTCTATTTGCCGTGGTTCGTTTTCACGATGGTGTATTACGGATCGCCCGTGCCGAACACCATCATCGCCAAGGGCGGTTCCTCGGCCATCCTCACCGACCCCGCGGGGATTGTCTCCTCCTTTTTTGAAAAATGGCATGCATGGGCGCCGATTTACGAATGGTGGTGGGTGAGCGAGGGCGGCGGCGGGAGAAGTCCGCTGCTGACGGCGCTGGCCGCGACGGGTTTCATATTCGGGGCCTGCATGTTTTTGACGGGGGCGGCTGTCACGTTTGCCAGAGACAGGGCCTGCCCACTGTTTGCCATTGTTTTCATGCTGTTTGTCCTGTATAATTGCATGTTCGTGCACACCACATATTACATGTGGTATTTGCCGCCGTTCACGGCGCTCGCCGCCATGACGGCCGCCATCGGCATCAACGCGGTTTTTGAAAGGAAAAAAGCGGCTGGATGGCTGATCGTTTCCGTGCTCGTGTTGTTATATTTGCTTCCCCTGCCATTTCTATTTTCCATCGAAAAACAGGCGCAGGAGTTTGTTGAGAACGGCGTGCGCAAAAAAGTCGGCGAGCGGCTTTCGGACCTGATGGGCGACACGGACACGGCCGTCCTGGAGCCGCTGGGATACATCGGCTATTACGGCAGAAACAAGACGATATACGACATGCCCGGGCTTGGCTCCAAAATCGCCGTCGCGTCATTGAAAAAGAGGCCGGCCGCCAACGGAACCATCGCATACGGCCTCGCCTGGCTGTGCCAGGACCTGCGGCCGTCCTTTGCGGTTCTTCGGCCGGCCGAACACCGCGCCATCCGTGAAATATTGCCTGATTTTGATAAAGAATACCAGCTGCTTGAAACTATTGGGACACAAAATTACATGCATCAATCCGGCCCGCTGGTCGTTGACCGTGGACTCGATGCCTGTTTCATAATTTTTCGCCGCGACATAAAACAGGCCCCCTCGCCGGCCTTCCCGTGACCGCGCTCGCTTCCGCCAAGGCAAAACGCCTTTGGGGCCGGACCCCGGCGACACCGGCGCAGGACATCCTCGTTTTTGGAAACTCCCAAAACCGTAATCTCCGCCGCCGCCGGATAACCTTGCCCGCGCCGCGCATGCGCATACCCTGCCGGCATCATGTCCGGCACAGCCTCCCCTTTCCGCGAATCCTCCGGATCCGCCGCCATCCCTCCCGGTGTCAACGCCGCCGCCGCCGGCGGCGCCCCGGCCGACGGCATCCCCGACGCGCTCATCCTCGAAACGCTCCGCTCGCGCTTCGGCTTCGACTCCTTCCGCCAGGGCCAGCTCGAAGTCATCCGCCTGCTCGCCGCCGGCCGCTCCGCGCTCGCCATCTTCCCCACCGGCGCCGGCAAAAGCCTCTGCTACCAGCTCACCGCCCTGCTCCTCGACGGCCTCACCATCGTCGTCTCGCCGCTCATCGCGTTGATGAAGGACCAGATTGATTTCCTGCTCGCGCGCGGCATCCCCGCCGTCCGCATGGACTCCTCGCTCTCCGCCTCCGAATACCACGCGGCGGCGGACGCCCTCCGCTCCGGCAAAACCAAAATCCTCTACGTCGCCCCGGAACGCCTCTCCAACGAACGCTTTCTCCACACCCTCCGCAACCTCCCCGTCCCGCTCATGGTCGTGGACGAGGCGCACTGCATCTCCGAATGGGGGCACAACTTCCGCCCCGATTACATGAAACTCACCCGCCTCTCGAAAACCCTCCGCGCCGGACGCGTCCTCGCCCTCACCGCCACCGCCACGCCCGCGGTGGCCGGCGACATTTGCCGCGGATTTGGCATCGCCGACGGCGCCCGCGTCCACACCGGCTTTTACCGCCCCAACCTCACGCTCCGCGCCACCGCCTGCGCCGCCGGCGGGCGCCTGCGCCTCCTCACCGCCCGCCTCCGCGCCGCCCCGCCCGGCGCCACCATCGTCTATGTCACCCTGCAACACACCGCCGAGACGGTCGCCGCCGCGCTGGCCGGCGCCGGGCTCCCCGCCCGCGCCTACCATGCCGGCATGGACGCGGAGGCGCGCGCCGCCACGCAGGACTGGTTCATGGCGGAAAACAACGCCATCGTCGTCGCCACCATCGCCTTCGGCATGGGCATCGACAAAGCCGGCATCCGCTATATATATCATTACAACCTCCCCAAGAGCCTCGAAAATTATTCGCAGGAAATCGGGCGCGCCGGACGCGACGGCCTGCCCTCCTCCTGCGAAGCCCTCGTCTCCGGCGCCGACGTGACGGTCCTGGAAAACTTCACCTACGGCGACACGCCCGACGCCGGCGCCATCGACGGCCTCGCCGACGCCGTTTTATACAACGCCAACGCCGCCGGCGCCCTCCGGGAAAAAGGCGAAATTTTCGACCTCTCCACCTACGACCTCGCCCATGAGCACGACGCCCGCCCGCTCGTGGTCAGCACGCTCCTGACCTACCTGGAACTCGACGGCATCATGGAGACCACCGCGCCCTTTTATTCCCAATACCAATTTCAACCCCTGCGCCCCTCGCGGGAAATCCTCTCCGCCTTCGACGCCCCGCGCGCCGCCTTTCTCAAACGCATCTTTCAATGCGCCAGAAAAGGCGTCGCCTGGCTGACGCTCGACATCGACGACGCCGCGCGCAAAACCGGCGAACCCCGCGAACGGATTGTCCGCGCCCTCAATTATCTGGAGGAACAGGGCCACCTCACATTGAAAGTCGCCGGCCTGCGCCACGGCTACCGCTTCCTCGGGCTCCCGCAAAACGCCGCCGGCGGCGGGGCCGCCGCCGCCGCCAACGCCGCCGCCGCCGCTGCCGCCACCACCGACGCCACCACCGACGCCACTACCGACGCCACTACCGATGCCGATGCCGCCGCCACTACCGATGCCGATGCCGCCGCCAACGCCGCCAACGCCATCGCCGCGCTCAAGCGGACATTGCTCGAACGCTTCCTGACCCGCGAACGCAACGACATCGCCCGCGTGCACCAAGTCTGCGAACTCTTTTCCGGCGCCGGCTGCATGACGCGCCGCCTCCTCGCCCATTTCGGCGAGGAACACGGATGCGACTGCGGACACTGCGGCCCATGCCTCGGCGAACCCGCGGCGGCGCTGGACGCCGCCCCCGCCGCAACGCCTGCCGCCCCCGCCGCCGCCGCGTCCGCTGTCGCCGCCGACGATACCGGCGGCGCCGTGGTTTTGCCCGCCGGGTTTGCCGAATTGTGCGAAGCGCATCCCGACGCGCTGGGCACGCCCCGCCAGCGCGCCCGTTTCCTGTGCGGGCTGACCTCGCCGCGCACCACCCGCGCCAAGCTCTCCCGCCACGCCCTCTTCGGCAGCCTCGCCGCCGTCCCATTCCCGCATATCATCGCCGCCTGCTCCTGATGCCCATTTGCATTCAATCTGGATTCGCGTCTCTTCGCGTTCATTCGCGGTTCCATGCCATTTGCCAGTGAAAATCAGACTTCAGCCATGCCCCTCCCTTTCTTTCCTCTTTCCTCTTTACTGACTGATGTTACGCGGTTCTGACGTACCGCAGACTTCCAAGTCTGCTTGGAAGCTCGCACTTGGTTACGGGCTTTTTGCGGGCCTTCGGCCCGGAAGCAGGTTTGGAAACCTGCGGTCCCTCACGCTTCTGCGCCGTCAGCCAGTCGTAACGCCTGCCGACGTAACGCAGACTTCCAAGTCTGCTTCCTCCGCGTGACATCAGTTGCTGATGTTACGCGGCGGCCAGTTTTGGCAGGGCGGTCACCGCCCGACCCCCCCCCGTTTGCCCCGGGGGGGCGCCCCCGGGAGCGGGCGACCCCCCACCCCAAAAACCCCCACAGCGAA
>JAITDF010000071.1 GCA_031282705.1 Opitutaceae bacterium
GGACGCCCGTGCCGGCACGCGGGACGCGTGCGCTCCCCGGAGGGAGGGCGGCCGGGGCCGGGGGTGCGCCGTCTTCGCACGGGGGCGGGAGCGCGGCGAGGTCGCGGGCGGCGGGATAAATCCCGCCGTCAAAAGCAGCGAGGACTCGCCGCACTCCAAAAATATCGGCGGCTTCGCCGTCCGCGGGCGGGTCGCCCGTGCCACTCGAACCGGCGGGCGGGGCGCCCGGGCCGCCTGAGCCGGCGGGCGGGGTGTTCGCGGCGGGATGCGGGGGGCGGGCGTGCGCCGGTTGCGGGGCGGCGGCGGTGTTTTGATCTTGTCCGCGGGGGTGGGCGGCGGCGGCGTCCAAGGGGTCGGGGAGGGGGTCCATTTTCACGGGGTCGAAGGGTTTTTTGCGTTTGCGGTGCGGGAGTGCGAAGCGGGCGGCGTGGCTGAGGTGGGCGGCGGTGACGGCGGGGGCGTCTTCCCAGGCGGCGAGGGCGCGGGCGGCGCGCACGAGGGCGAGGTCGCCGCGCGCGCCGTCGAGTTTGAGACGGGCGCAGAGGGCGGCGGCCTGGGCGAGCGTGGCGTCGTCGAGGGCGAGGGCGCGGAGTCGGGCGCGGGCGGCGGCGAGGCGGGCGCGGAGGCGTTGCGCGGCGGGTTCGGCGGCGGCGGCGAAGGCGGGCGGGCCGGCTTCGTAGGCGAGGCGGCGGCGGATGGTCTCGGCGCGGAGCGCGGGGTCGGCGGGCGTGGTGACGTGCACGCAGAGGCCGAAGCGGTCGAGGAACTGGGGGCGCAGTTCGCCTTCCTCGGGGTTCATGCTGCCGATGAGGATGAAGCGGGCGGGGGCGGTTTCGGAGAGGCCGTCGCGTTCGACGCGCACACAGCCGCCGGCGGCGGCGTCGAGGAGCAGGTCAACGAGGTGGTCGGGGAGGAGGTTGACTTCGTCCACGTAGAGGACGCCGCCGTCGGCCTGGGAGAGGAGGCCGGGGCGGAGGCGGCGGCGGCCTTCGCGGAGGGCGGGTTCGAGGTCGAGCGCGCCGGTGACGCGGTCTTCGGTGGCGCCGAGGGGGAGTTCGATGAAGGGGGCGGGGGCGGCGGGGGGGATTTGGGGAGCGGTCGCGGCCCGCGGGCGTTGGCCGGGGGCAGTGTCTTCGCCGGCCAGGGGCACGGGCGGGACGCCCGTGCCGGCACGCGGGACGCGTGCGCTCCCCGGAAGGCGGGCGGTCGCTGACGGGGATGCGCCGTCTTCGCGCGGGGGGAGGAGCGCGGCGAGGCCGCGGGCGGCGGTGCTTTTGGCGGTGCCGCGTTCGCCGCGGATGAGGAGGCCGCCGATGCGCGGGTCGATGGCGTTGAGCAGGAGCGCGAGGCAGAGGTCGTCCTGGCCGACAATGGCGGTGAAGGGGAAGGGCGGCGGCGGCGAGGGTGGCGGCGGCGGAAGAGGCGGGGGGGGCGGCGGCGAGGACGACATCGACTGCAATCGACTGCAATCGATTTCAGTCGATGAGGGCGGCGGCGCGGGCGGCGGTGGCGCGGGCGAGGGCGGCGGCGCGAGCGGCGGCGGCGGCGGCGGCGCGGGCGAGGGTGGCGCGGGCGAGGGTGGCGCGGGCGAGGGCGGCGCAGGCGAGGGTGGCGCAGGCGGGGGCGGCGGCGAGGGTGGCGCGAGCGAGGGCGGCGGTGGCGCGAGCGGCGGCGGCGGCGGCGGGGGAGTGGCTGGGTTCATGTTTTGGATTCGAGGAGGGATTCGGTTTCGAGGAGGGTGTCGCGGAGGTGGGCGAGGGTTTCGGGGCGGGCCTGCCAGAGGCCGCGCCGGCCGGCTTCGAGCAGGCGTTCGGCGATGGCGTGGAGCGCCCAGGGGTTGGAGCGGCGGAGGAAGTCACGGGACTCGCCTTTGGTGTAGGCGGCGGCGAGGTCTTCATACATCCAGCCGGTGATGACGCCGGCGGTGGCGGAATAGCCGAACATGTAATCCACGGTGGCGGCCATTTCGAGGCCGCCTTTGTAGCCGTGGCGGCGGATGGCGGCGAGCCACTTGGGGTTCACGACGCGGGTGCGGTGGACGCGGAGGGCCTCGGCCTGGAGGGTGCGGTTGAGGGGGCGCGCGGCGTCGGAGCTGTCGCCGAAATAGGCGCGGGGGCGGCGGCCGGAGAGCGCGGTGATGGCGGCGATGAGGCCGCCTTGAAACTGGAAATAGTCGTCGGAGTCGAAGAGGTCGTGCTCGCGGTTGTCCTGGTTGTGGAGGGCGAGGTCAACGGTGGCGAGGCGGCGGCGGAAATCGGCGGCGGCCTCGGCGCCGGCGGGGGCGCCGGCGCCGTAGGCCCAGCCGCCCCAGGCGAGGAAGGCGCGGGCGAGGTCGGCGGCGCCGCGCCAGTTGTGGTTTTCGATGAGGTCGAGGAGGCCGGTGCCGTAGGCGCCGGGCGGGGAGCTGAAGACGCGGCGGGCGGCGCGGTCGCGGGCGGCGGCGGGGGCGATGCCTTCGCCGGCGAGGGCGGCGGTGTCGGCAAGCCAGTGTGCGCGGAGGTGGTTTTGCGCGGGGGGTTCGTCGAGGGCGGCGATGGCGCGGGCGGCTTCGTCGAAGAGGCGCATGAGCCGGGGGAAGGCGTCGCGGAAGAAGCCGCTGACGCGGAGGGTGACGTCGATGCGGGGGCGGGCGAGTTCGTGGAGGGGGATGATTTCGAAGCCGTCGGCGCGGCGGGTGCCGGGGTGCCAGCGGGGGCGTGCGCCGATGAGGGCGAGGGCCTGGGCGATTTCGTCGCCGCCGGTGCGCATGGTGGCGGTGCCCCAGACGCTGAGGGCGATGCTTGCGGGGGGGGCGCCGGTCTCGGCGGTGTGGCGTTCGATGGCGTCGCGGGCGAGGGCCTGGCCGACGGTCCAGGCGGCCTGGGTGGGGAGGGAGCGGGGATCGACGTTGTAGAAGTTGCGTCCGGTGGGGAGCACGTGGGCCATGCCGCGGCTGGGCGCGCCGGCGGGGCCGGCGGGGATGTGGCGTCCGTCGAGGGCGCGGAGGATGGCGTCGATTTCGCCGGTGGTGCGTGCGAGCGCGGGGGCGAGGCGGGTGGCGATGTAGCGGAGGATGGGGGCGGCGGCGGGGGGGATGAGGGGGATGGCGGCGGCGGCGGGGGGGAGGAGGGGGATGGCGGCGGCGGCGGGGGCGGTATTTTTGGAGTGCGGTGACTTGTCACCGCTTTTGACGGGCAAATTTATTTGCCCGCCGGCAGGGGTGGGGGGATTCGTGGGGTCGGAGGCGTCCGGGGCGGGGCGACAGGTCGCCCCGTCAAAAGCGGCGAGAACTCGCCGCACTCCAAAAAAGGGCGCGGCGGAGGCGGGGAGGGTTTCGATGTCGAAATTGTTTTCGACGAGATGGCGGATGAGGGTGCGGGCGGCGGCGTCGGCGGCTTGGGTGGATTGGGTGGCCGTGGCAGGCGAACCGGCGGCGGCGAGGGTTTCGGGGAGGGAGGGGATTTCGCCGTTGGGGTGGCGGGTGAGGGCGAAGAGCATGTCAACGAGGGCCTCGCCTTCGGGGGGCTGGCCGAGGATGTGCAGGCCGTGGCGGATTTGGGCGCGGCCCAGTTCGCAGAGGTAGGCGTCGAGGTCCTCGACGAGGTGGGCCATGCCGCGGGCGTTGAGTTTTTCGAGGGAGCGGGGGGCGCCGGATTCGCCGGGGCGTTCGTCCCATTCGTGGGTGTGGCCGCCGTGGCGCTGGCGGCGGATTTCGCGGAGGTCGTCCACCAGGCGGGCGCCGCGGACGAGTTCCCAGATTTGGGACTGGAGGAGGGGGAGTTTGGGCGGGTCGAGCGCCTCGGCGCGGTAGTATTCCTCGATGACGCGGGCGAGCGTGGCGACGGGGCCGTGCAGGTCGGCGTGGGTGAGCGGGGGGACGAGGTGGTCGATGATGACGGCGTGGGCGCGGCGTTTGGCTTGCGCGCCTTCGCCGGGGTCGTTGACGACGAAGGGGTAGATGAGGGGGAGGTCGCCGAGGAGGGCGTCGGGGGCGCAGGCGGCGGAGAGGGCGACGGCTTTGCCGGGGAGCCATTCGAGGGTGCCGTGTTTGCCGAGGTGGATGATGGCGTCGGCGCGCCAGGCGGCGTCGAGCCAGCGGTAAAAGGCGGCGTAGTGGTGAGTGGGGGCGAGGTCGGTGGCGTGGTAGATGGCGTCGGGGTCCATGCCGAAGCCGCGGGGGGGCTGGAGGGCGAGGAGGATGTTGCCGAGTTCGAGCGCGGCGAAGTGGAAGTGGGTGTCGTCGGTGTGCGGTTCGTCGGGGAGGGGGAGGATGCGCGAGGAGGGGTTTTTGCCGACGGAGGTCCAGCGGACGGGCGCGGCGGCGGGGCCGTGCGCGGCGGGCTCGCCCCAGGTCGCACGCATGTGCGCCTGGAGCGCGGGGGGCAGGGTGCGGAACCAGGCAAGGTAGTCGGCGCGGGGGTATTTCATCGCGGCGGCGGGGTTGAGCGGGTGGTTTTCATCGTAACAACCGCGGGCGAGCAGCGCGGCGAAGAGGGCGTCGGCTGCGGCGGTGGAAGAGGCGGCGGTGGTGGTGGCGGGGGCGGGCGGGATGGCGTAGCCGCGGGCGCGGAGGGCGTCGAGGAGGCGGAGGAGGGAGGCGGGGGTGTCGAGGCCGACGGCGCCGCCGGCTTTTTGGGCCTTGCCGGCGTTGTTGGTGAGGATGATGGCGACGCGTTTTTCGCGGGCGGGTTTGCGGCGGAGCGCGACGAGGCGGGCGGCGAGGCCGGCGACGCGCGCGGCGCGTTCGGCGTCGGGGTGGTAGCGGTGGTTTTCCTTGAAGGAAACGGGGGCGGCGAGGATGCGTCCGTCGAACTCGGGGAGGGCGATGTTGACGGCGGTCTCGGTGGGGCTGAGGCCGCGCGCGGAGGCGGCCCAGGCGTCGCGCGGGGCGCCGCAGGCGATGGCTTGGAGCACGGGGGCGTCGAGGCGGACGAAGGGGTTTGGGGATTGCGGATTGCGGAATGCGGATTGCGGATCGAGGGACGCGGCGGCGGGAGCGGGAGGGGCGGCGGGAGCGGCGGTGGCGGCGGGGGCGGCGAGGGTGGCAGCGGCGGCGGCGACGCTGGCGGCGGGAGGGGGTGGCGGCATTTTG
>JAITDF010000094.1 GCA_031282705.1 Opitutaceae bacterium
CCGCCCTCGCCACCCTCTACGCCGACCGCGCCGCCCCCGCCCACCCCGGCGCCAATTTCTCCGACGCCGCCTGGCTTGCCCAACGCGACTACCTCATCCAACGCGGCGCCAACTTTGAGTATCCCTGGCCCGACTCCGGCGCCTTCGTCCCCGTCGATTACACCGGCGGCGCGCGCCAGGACGCCCGCCCCTACGCCCCCGACACCGACGACCGCACCCTCTGGTTTGCCGAAACCGGCGCCCCCGGCGGCGACTTCGTGCACCTCTACGGCAACATCGCCACCTACCTCCACGACCCCGCCGCCGACCGCTACTATGTCGCCGGCGGCTCCGCCCTCTCCCCCGCCGGCCTCGACCCCAAAACCGCCTACCCCATCGACACCTTCGCCGAAGGCTACGCCGACGTCGGCCTCCGCCCCGCCCTCGACGCCCCCAAACCCATGCTCCTCCGCGCCTCCCTCATGAGACTCCTCCGCCAGCAACCCTACGTCCGCCAAAAATACCCCCCCGCCCTCGTTTTCAATCAAGTAACAAGTGACAAGTAATCAAGTAACAAGAAAACAGAAGTGCTTCGCGCCATCTTAAAACCCGTTCCCGTTCTCATTCTCTTTCCTCTTTCTCTTTATCTTTCTCCCTCCCATTCCTCCCATATCTCCCATTTCTCCCATTTCTCCCATATCTCCCATCCAGCCCTTCCCATCAACCCACCCCAACCCACCCGCCATGCCCGACCAACACACCACTCCCGCTCCCGCCGCCGCTGCCGCCACCACCACCGCCGCCGCTGCCGCTCCCGCTGCTCCCGCCGGCCTGCCCGACGCCCCCGCCTGGGCCGTCAGCACCGCCAGCCGCCTCCGCTACCTCCAGGCCAATTTCGCCGACGATTCCCGCGAAAACCGCGAATCGTTTCTCGAAGACGAACTCAAAAAACTCCTCGAACCCGTCCCCGCCGGCAAACGCCAGCTCTACCTCGACACCCTCGCCGAAAAATTCCCCACCTGGGAATCCCTCGCCGACGCCCCCCCCGCGCCCGCCGACACCCCCGCCGCCGGCATGTCACCCGACGACGTGTGGGCGCTCTTCCTCAAAACCCTCCCCCGCTATTCCCTCGAACAACGGGAGCTGATCCAACGCCGCCTGGCCGACGCCGGCTTCGTGCGCGTCGCCGGCGACTCGCCCGACCCCGACTCGCTCGCCGAAATCGCGCAAAAACTGAAACTCTCCCCCGCCGACAAAATCGACGCCGCGCGCCTCGCCAAACTCTTCGCCGCCCTCGCCGAAGTCTGCATCATGACCGAGCAACTGGCCTGGAACGTCTGGAAAAACCTCGCGCCGAAATCCACCATCCGCCGCGACGGCTCCGCCGGCGACCTCCGCACCGCGCTCCGCCGCTCCGTCACCGGCGACCCCGAGGTCTCGTCCGTGCAAATCAGCCGGCAACTCGAAAAAATGCGCCAGCTCATCGCCGGCCTCCTCGCCTCGCTCGGCCCGGCCGGCAAGAATTTCGCCCGCCGTTTCCAGACCCGCTATTCCCCAGAGGCGATCCGCGACATCGTGAAACTGGAAGGCGGCTCCTCCATCTTCGGCAACACCGACTCCAAACTCTGGAAAAAATACACCGAGCTGGCCGGCGAACTCAGCGAAGGCTCCATCCAGACCGACATGATGGACGCCGTCGCGCAATACGCCGAGGACCTGATGAAAGGCGGCCAGCGCTGACAGCCCTGTAATGACAACCCTGCAATCTTTCCTCGTTCTCTTTCCCCGTTCCCGTTCTTTTTCTCCTTCCTCTCTGATGTTACGCAGGAGAGGTTTTTTGGCAGGGCGGTCTCGCCGAGACCGTCGCGTTCGTCACTCGTGGCTCCCGGCGGTCTCGGCGAGACCGCCCTACCAAAAGCCTACCAAAAGCCTGCCAAAAGACTGGCTGCCGCGTAATATCAGTTCCTCTTTCTCTTTCCTCTTCCTTTTTCTCTTTCTCACCCCGCCGCCGCCGGCCCGTCGCGCGTTGGTTACAAAAAAACGCAAACATTATAATCGATGACGCATTTACAGAGGTGGAGGGGATGCAAAAAATCCCCCATCTTTTTAACAAGAAGGGTGTTTGCCCGGGCGTATCAGGCATGTCGAACGCCCCCGGCCCGGGCGGGCGCCCCGTCCGGTTTTTTACATCCAGCCCTCATCCATGTCCCTTAACATCCATTGGCACGAAGGGCTGTTCCTCCAGCCCCACCATCTCCAACGTCTTCAACTCGGAGCGATTCACCAAGGCCAGTCCGACCGGCGCATTGGGCGGCCCTACCCCTACGGCATCATCGAGGCCCGGCTCTCCCTCGACGAACTGGCCAACTTCCGCGTCCGCTTCGACAAACTGCGCGTGCTCATGCCCGGCGGGCTGGACCTGTGCTTTCCCGAAAACGCCGAGCTGCCGTCCATCGACATCAAACCCCTCTTCGCCGGCAGCGGCTCGGTGTTCACGATATACCTCGGCGTGCCCGTCTGGCGCGAAGGCCGCGCCAACGCCGGCGGCGAGTCGCCGGACACGCAGCCCGACGCCGCCGCCAAAATCATCCACCGCGTGCGGGAGGAGACGCTCGCCGACGAAAACACCGGCGACAACGCCAAGCCCA
Organism: Opitutaceae bacterium; assembly: GCA_031282705.1. Taxonomy (GTDB): domain Bacteria; phylum Verrucomicrobiota; class Verrucomicrobiia; order Opitutales; family Opitutaceae; genus Termitidicoccus. The sequence continues at coordinate 2,628 of JAITDF010000094.1, forward strand.
TCCTCACCCGCCGCTACAACGCCCGCTTCGTGCTCGACGACGACGACAAATCCGACCTCGAACTCGTGCCCGTGCTGCGCCTCGTGCGCGGCGTCGGCGAGCAGCTCGGCCAGCCGAAACCCGACCCCGAATTTGTGCCGCCGTGCCTGTTCGTCACCGGCTCGGGCGCGCTGCACAACCTCGTCCGCGACCTTGTCAACCAGCTTGAGGCGAGCCGCCAGGAACTCGTCATCCAGCTCAACCGCGCCGGCGTGACCATGGACACCCTGCGCGGCGCGCAAATCGAGCAAATCCTGCGCTTCCGCTCGCTCAACCATTTCTCCGCGCGGCTCTCGTCGCTGCTCGCCGCGGCGAACATCACGCCCTTCGCGTGGTATCTGGAACTCCGCGCCCTGCACGCCGAACTGGCCGCGCTGCACCCCGGCAAGGACGACTACGAAAGCGCGCCCGCCTACAACCACGAAAACCTCTTCAACGCCTTCAACCCGTTGAGCGCAAAAATCCGCGGCCTGCTGCGCGGCGTCGTGACGGCGACATTTCTCAAGCTCGAATTCAAACCCGGCGCCGCCGGCCTTGAGGCGGTCTTCACCGAGGAGCACCTCACGCGCCCGGTGGACTATTTCCTCGGCGTCAAATCCAGGGACGACCCGCGCGCCGTCGTCACGCTGGTGGAGGACGGCAACCGCTTCAAACTCATGCCCAAAAGCCTCGCCACCCGCGCCGTGCGCGGCGTCGCGATGAAGGAGGAGCGCTTCCCGCCGATGCAGCTCCCGGCGGTCGCCGGCATGACCTTTTTCCGCCTAAACCGCGCCGAAAGCGCGCGCGTCTGGCAGCTTCTCCTGACGGAAAAAGCCGCCGTCATCCGCTGGCCCGACCAGGAAAAATCCGATTATGAAATCACGCTCTACATGACCTTGGGCGGCTGATCGCAAACACCGCCCGCGCCACGCCCATGTCTCCCGCCAAAACCCGCCAAAACCGGCTTCAATCGACTTAAATCGACTGCAATCGACTAGCAATCGACTGCAATCGCTTAAATCGCATGGCAACGGGCGCACGCCCGCTCCCTCATCCCTCACTCCCTCATCCCTCACCATGCCACCCGCCGCCGCCACCGCGCCCAAACTGCCCGCGCTTTGCGAACCGCTTTTTCAGGAAATCTGCCGCCTGAACCGCCTCGGACGCAAAGCCCCGTCGGGCGAATTCGCCATCACCGCCGCCGAAATCAAGGCGATTTTCGCCAAAATGGCCGAACTCGCCAAAACCGACGCCCGCCTGCTCCAGAACTACGAAAAAGTCGAACTCGCGCTGATCTTCTTCGTCGATTCGATGATCTCCGACAGCAGGCTGCCCTACGCCAACGAGTGGAACAACAACCGCCTCGCCTACGAACGCAACGAACTCGCCGGCGACGAAAAATTCTTCGACCTGCTCGACGAGACGCTCGACGACAACCGCGACGACGCCGCCGAGCGCCTCGTGATCTTCTACACCTGCCTCGGCCTCGGCTTCACCGGCTGGTATCAGGGCCAGACCGAGCACCTGCGCAAAAAGATGAAGGAAATCCAGCCCCGCATCCGCGCGTTCCTCGACACCGACGAGACCGGCCTCATCTGCCCCGAAAGCTACAGGCACACCAACACCGCCAACCTCCCCCTCCCCATGGGCTCCGTGCTCGCGCCCATGCTGATCACCGCCGCCTGCCTCATCATCATGGTCATCGCCGCCAACATCGTCCTCTTCAAAACCTCCTCCAGCGAGCTTAACGACGCCATCGACACCATCCGCGCGCACCAGGCCGCCGCGCCCAAACCCGACGCCGGCGAGACCGCCGCCACCACCGGACGCTGAATCTTCACCCCCCCCGGCCCCGCCTCCCCGCATCGCATCGCACCGGGCGTCGGCGGCGCAAAAATTCCCATGAGAGACATCTTCGACACCATCTCCGACAACCTGCGCTACGTCGCCATGCTGCTCGCCGGCACGGCCATCGGCGGCAAACTCCTCTTCGCCGACCATGCGATCATGACCGTCTTCGCCGTCGGCTTCCTCATCCTCGCGGCGCTCCTGTTCCTCTTCGACCTCGTCCGCCGCACCAGGAAAAAGAAGTCCGAGGCGCGCCTCGCCGCGCAGCTCTCCGACAACAGCTCCGGCTCCTCCTCCGTCAGCGACGCCGCCCGCAAGGCCCAGCTCGACGCCCTCCGCCAGAACTTCCAAAAAGGCCTCGACAAATTCCGCGCCGCCGGGAAGGACCTCTATTCGCTCCCCTGGTACATGGTCGTCGGCGAGCCCGGCTCCGGCAAGACCGAGGCCGTCCGCCACTGCAACGTCGGCTTCCCCCCCGGCCTTCAGGACGAGATGCAGGGCGCCGGCGGCACCATCAACATGCACTGGTGGTTCACCAACCAGGCCGTGCTCCTCGACACCGCCGGCAAACTCCTCTTCCAGGAGGCCCCGCCCGGCGCCACCACCGAGTGGCACGCCTTTCTCGACCTGCTCAAAAAAAACCGCCCGAACTGCCCCGTCAACGGCCTGCTCCTCGTCATCCCCGCCGACTCCCTGCTCAAGGACAACGCCGGCGACATCGCCAGAAAAGCCGGCAAGATCGCCAGCCAGCTCGACCGCATCCAGCGCACCCTCGACGTGCGCTTCCCCGTCTTCATCCTCATCACAAAATGCGACCTGCTGAACGGCTTCCGCGAGTTCTTCGCCGGCCTGAAGGACCCGCAGCTCCAGCACCAGATGACCGGCTGGTCCAACCCCGCGCAACTCGACGAACCCTTCAAGCCCGGCCACGTGGACGAATACCTCGAAACCGTCTCGCAAAAAATCGCCCGCCGCCGCCTCGGCCTCATCGCCGACCCCGCGCCCGAGACCTCCGAAGGCCGCCGCGCCGACGAGGTGGACGCCCTCTTCGCGCTCCCCCAAAGCATCCAGGCCCTCGCGCCGCGCCTGCGCCGCTACCTGGAGACGATCTTTGTCACCGGCGAATGGTCGCCCAAACCCCTCTTCCTGCGCGGCATCTATTTCACCTCCGCCCTCACCGAAGGCAAGGCCCTCGACCTCGAAATCGCCCGCGCCCTCGGCGTGCAGCCCGACGCCCTCCCCGAAGGCCGGCTCTTCGAGCGCGAACGCTCCTTCTTCCTGCGCGACCTGTTCATGCAGAAAATTTTCAAGGAAAAAGGCCTCGTCACGCGCGCGAGCGACACCCGCAAACTCGTCAAACGCCGCCAGATGATCCTCTTCGGCTCGCTCGCCGCCAGCCTCGCCGCCGTGCTCGGCCTCTCCGTCTGGGGCGCCCGCACCGTGAAACACAGCGTCGGCGCCGAAAGCGCCTACTGGAAGGCCGCCTCGGCCAACTGGCAGCCCGGCCGCGCCTGGCTCCCCATCGTCTCCCCCGAGTTTCTCGGCTCCGCCAGGTTCGTTTACAACGGCGAAACCCCCGTGCCCGTCGGCGGCGACCAGATTCCCCTGCACGAATTCCACGCCCGCCTGCAAGGCCTCGTCATGCGCGACATCCCCGTGCCCTTCGTCTTCAAGCCCATGAACGCCCTCGTCGTGCGCGCCAACGCCGGCCGCCGCCAGGCCCAGCGCGCCGTCTTCGAGGCCGGCGTCATGCGCCCCGCCCTCGACGCCGCCCGCGCCCGCATGGCCGATGCGCGCTCCGCCTGGACCCCGCGCGACACCGCCGCCCTCGCCACCCTCATCCAGCTTGAGGGCATCATCCACTTCCCCTCGCTCCCCGGCCAGCGCGTCGAATTCGAGCCCGGCGCCTTCCTCGACCCCCTCCTCGGCCTCTGGACCGGGGACGGAAAAGCCCCCTTCACCCTCAACGGCGCCTTCGAATGGACCTATTACAAAGGAGGCGACGGCCGCGGCAAATGGCCCGACGCCTCCTGGAGCGCCGGCACCGCCTTCCGCGACAACGCACCCGTCCGCGCCGGCTGGGAACGCTTCGCCAAGTCGCAGCAAACCGACTCCGCGTCCCGGCAGGCCGTCGCCCTCAACCTCGCCGCCGCCCGCGACGCCGCCGACGCTTGGCGCTCCGCCGAAAAAGACCTCTTCCATTACCTGATGCGCCCCGTCTCCACCGCCGGCTGGACGGCGGAGGCCGTCCGCACCCACGCCAGACTCGGCGAGACCAAAACCGCGCTCGACAACGCCCTCGCCACCGCGCAAAGCGCCGGCCTCCTGCCCAAGGACGGCCCGCTCTCGCTCGCCGCCTCCCACGCCGAAATCGTGAAAACCGCCCAGGCCGGCGCCGCCGCCGCCGTGAAAACCTTCCGCGACATCACCACCAAGTTCCAGCCGCCCGTCCCCGAGGCCGCCGCCGGGCTCATCGGCGGCCTGCTCGCCCCCTCCGCCCCCGCCCCAGCCCTGCCCGACGCCGCCGCGCAAGCCGCCGCGCTCGCGAAAAAAAGCGCCGTCGCCTTCGCCCCGGAATTCCCGATGTTGCAGGAAGTCTCCGTGCGCCTCGACCGCCTGGAACAGGACACCTTCGCCGCCACCGGCGCCGTCTTCGGCGCCGGCGCCGCGGAAAAACTCGCCGACCTCGACGCCGACTGCCTCGCGCTCTTTGACAAAACGCCCGCCTACCGCCTCCGCTGGGCCTCCTACCAGGACGCCATGAACCTCTTCACCCTCCCCCCCGGCCAGGAAAAAAACATCGTCGGCGAACTCGCCCGCACCCTCGAAAACTCCGCCGCCGCCGCCGCCGCCGTGATCGCGCAATCGGAAAAATACGATTTCAAGAAAAACCTCTACGAATTCCGCCAGTCCGTCGGCAACCTCGTCGAGGCCGGCGGACACGCCCGCATCCTCGACCTGCACCGCCTCCACGGCGACACCATCGCCGCGCACCTCGCCCGCGACGCCGGCTTCCCCCTCATCCTCGACGCCGCCGCCACCGCCACCCCCGCCTCGCTCAAACGCACCGCCGCCTTCATCAAGGCCGCCCGCGCCGACCTCTCCGCCCGGCTCGACGTGCCCGCCGCTTTCCGCGCCGGGCACGACCTCGCCGTCGAACGCACCGCCAAAACCTACGAGGTCATCGACACGCTCACCGCCGACGACGGCTCGCCCGCCCCGGTGAAAATCTCCGTCGTCAATTACGCCGGCCAGCGCAAATTCATCACCGAACAGGGCCTCTCCGCCGATTTCACCGCCGCCTTCGCCGGCAACACCTGGCGCACCGTGCGCATGGCGGGCCGCGCCGTCCGCACGCAACCCGCCGCCGACGCCGGGCTCGCCTCGGCGCGCGTGACAGACAGGTTTCCCCCGCTCGAACTCTTCTTCGCCGCCGACGACAACCCCGCGCCCGACGCCGTCCACGCCTTCACCGAGGACTGGACCGCGCTGCGCCTGATCAAGGCCAAAAGCACCCGCGACCCCGACGGACGCGGCTGGCAGACGCCGGTCTCCACCAAGGACGAAACCGGCGCCGCCCTCTTCCTCATCCTCGGCCTGCAATTCGAGCGCCCGCTGCCCCCGCTCGACGACTGGCCCACCATCCGCTCGCTCCGGCTCGAATCCCACCTCGCCGCCCCGCCGCCCGCCGCCGCCCCCGCCGCTGCGCAGCCCGCCGCCGCCACTGCTCCCGCCGCCGCCGCTCCAGCCGCTCTCCCCGCTCCCGCCACTACCGCGCAGCCCGCCGCCGCCGCCGCTCCCGCTCCCGCCGCCGCCGCCGCTGCTCCAGCTGCCGCTGTTCCAGCCGTTCCCCCCGCTCCCTCCTCCTCCTCCTCTGTCGCTGTTCCCGCGCAGTCCGCCGCTGTCGCCGCTCCCGCTCCCGCCGCTTCCGCCGCCGCCGCTTCCGCTGCTGCCGCTTCCGCTGCTGCCGTCGCTGTTCCCGCACAGTCCGCCGCCGCCACTGCTCCCGCCGCTGCTGCTCCCGCCGCTGCTGCTCCCGCCGCCCCCGATGCCTGATTTCCTCGAAGATTTCCTGCACCAAGAAATCGGCTCGCTCCGCCGCGGCGCGCCGGCGCGCCTGCATCTCGCCGCGTTTGGCAAGCATCCTGCCTGGGACGACCACATGGAGGACATCGGCCTCGACACCGTCACGCTCATCGAGGCGAAACGCCACCTCTACCTTGAGGGCATCTCCGGCCAGATCGACACCGGCGCATGGGACAGGCTTGCGCCGCCGCCGCCACCGGCGGAAACCTACGACCACTGGCTGCTCTGGCACCGCGCCGGCGAATGCCTGCTCGGGCGCCTCGTCGCGTCGAGCGACGGCAAAGGGCGCGTGCGCTACCCCTTTGTCGTCGTGGCGCACATCATCGGCGCCCCGGTCGCGACGGTGCTGCGCGACTGCTTCCCCACCCTCGGCGAAATCACCCGCGCCGCCCGCGCCGCCGCGACCGTCGCGGCCGTGCGGCAGACCATCGCCCAAGGCCGCGCCGCGTTCGCCGCCCGCCTCGCCCCGCCCGCTCCCGCCTCCTCCGCTGCCGCCGCCTCCTCCGCTGCCGCCCCCGCCGCCGCCGCCTCCTCCGCTGCCGCCCCCGCCGCCGCCGCCGCTCCCGTTGCGGAC
>JAITDF010000175.1 GCA_031282705.1 Opitutaceae bacterium
GGGAGCCACGAGTGACGAACGCGGCGGTCTCGGCGAGACCGCCCTGCCAAAATCTGCCGACCGCGTAACATCAGTTAGTCATTGGTTTTTTGCGGCGGGCCTGACGCGCGACATCACGAAAAACGCCAGCGCGTAGCCGAGCGCGCCCGCCAGAAAAACCAGCGCCACGTCCGCGTGCGCGTCGCGCAGCACGCCGCCGAGCAGATTGGCCAGCCCGCCCGTCGCGCACGCGCAGAAATTCAGGATGCCGTAGCCGGTCGCGCGGTGGCGCCGGTCGGCCACGAGCGTCAGGATCGGCATCATGTTCGCGTCGGCGAACGCCTTGGCCAGGCCGAAGCACGCCAGCCCCGCCAGCGCCACCCACAGCGCGCCGGCGAGCGAGGTGGCGAGGATGGACGGCACGGCGATGCACGCGCCCGCCATCACCACGAGCATCGGCCCGCGCGCGTTGCGCCGGCTCCAGCGGTCGGCCCACGCGCCGCCGAGCAGCACGCCCGCCAGCGACGCCGCTTGCAGGCACACCGTGGCGGACAGCCCCGCGCGCCCCTGGCCAAGCGAGAAACGTTCCTGCAAAAACGTCGGCATCCAGCCCACCATCGCCCAACTGCTGATGGCCACGAGGCTCCAGTAGCACGTCGCCAGCAGGAACGCCTTGTTGCCCAGCAGATGTTTCAGCGCGTCCGCCAGCCGCGCGCCGCCATCGCGGGCGGCGCCGCGGGCGGCGGTGTTGGAAAGGGCGTCTGTTTTTGGATACGTTTCGCCGCCGCCGCCGCCGGCGCCGCCGTCCCTCCGGTCGCGCAGCAAAAACACCAGCGCCACCGCCAGCCCGCAGCCGATGGCGCCAAACACCTTGAACGCGTAGCTCCAGTCGCGCGCCTCCGCGAGCAGGCCGCCCAGGCCGCCCAGCGCGCCGCCGACCATCGTGCCCGTCATGTGGATGCCGGTGGCGAGCGAGCGCGTCGTCGTGCGGTGGTAGTCCGAGATCAGCGCCAGCGCCGCCGGCATGTAGCACGCCTCGCTCACGCCCATCAGCGCCCGCGTGGCCAGCAACTGCTCGTAGGTTTTCGCGTGGGCGGTGGCCCACGTGACGACCGACCACACCAGCAGGCTCGCGACAATCACCACGCTGCGCCCCAGCCGGTCCGCGAGGTGGCCGGCCAGCGGGCTGCACGCCGCGTAAACCCACAGGAACACCGTGGTGAGCAGCCCGAATTGCGCGTCGCTCATCGGGATCGCCTCCACCAGCGAGCCGCGCATGGTCGTGATCATCACGCGGTCGAGGTAGTTCAGGCAGCCCACCGCCCACAGCAGGCCGACCGCCAGCCAGGCCCGTCCGCGAAATTCGGTTTCGGGAATCAATGCCGGGATGGTCGTGTTTGTCATATCGTTGCTCATGCGCTGGAAGGTTTGGGTTTGCGGGGGAGGATGGTCGCGAAACCCCGCCGCGTTGCAAAAGCCCGCAGCCGGACAACTTTTTTGCCCGGTTAAATCGCCTCCCGTTCCCCGCCTCCGCCCGCAGACTGCGCCTTCGTTTCACAAAACACGCCAAACCACCGCTCCTCCATGCACGCATCCCTCGTCAAGCAACGTCTCCGCTCAGGCAAAGTCGCCCGCGTCACCACGCTTTGCAACCCTGTCGCCATGCTGCCCGCGCACGCCGCCCGCGCCGGGTTTCACGCCATCTGGCTCGACACCGAGCACAACACCTGGGACCCCGCCGAACTCCGGCACCTCATCGCCCGCCACCACCTCGCCGGCATTGACTGTGTCGTCCGCGCCGCCAGCCGCCTTCCCCGCGACCTCTACCACCTGCTCGAGGACGGCGCCACCGGCATCATGGCCCCCTTCGTCAACACTGCCGCCGACGCCCGCGCGCTCGTCCGCGCCCTCAAGTTCCCCCCGCTCGGCGAGCGCGGACTCGACGGCGCCGGCTTCGACAACAACTACTGCGCGCGAAACGCCGCCGACTACACCCGCGCCGCCAACGCCGAGGCGCTCCTCGTCGCGCAAATCGAAACCCCCGAGGCCCTCGCCAACGTCAACGACATCGCCGCCGCCGGCGTGGACGTGCTCTTCATCGGCCCCGGCGACCTCTCGCTCCGCCTCGGCTGCCCGCTCGACTGGACGATTCCCGCGATGCGCGACGCGCAAAACAACGTCGCCGCCGCCGCCAGGCGCCACGGCGCGGCGTGGGGCCGCCCCTGCGCGGACGCCGCCGACATCGCCGCCGCCGCCGCCCTCGGCGCGCAATACCTCGCCCACGGCTCCGACTTCAACTCCCTCGCCGCCGGCATCGCCGCCTGCGCGAAAATCTTCACCGACGCCCTCGGCTCCGATTGACATGCCCATTCCCGCCGGCTGCGCCGTTTTCCCCCGTCTCCATCTTTCAGGAAAATCATTATATACAATGAACACCAATGCCCCCGCGACCCTCCCCGCCCCCGCCCGGCGCCCCCTCGCCGCGCTTTTTGCGCTGACGCTAACGCTGGCGCTGGCGCCCGCGTGCGTTATATCAAACGCCGCCGGCGGCGGCGCCGCCGCCGCGCCCGCCGGCCTGCAACTGGAATTGATTAAAACCCGCAGGATTTGGGACGGCGGCTCGCACAACGCCTTCACCGACTTGATACAATGGCACGGCCGCTGGTGGTGCTCCTTCCGCGAGTCCACCGCGCATGTCGGCGGCGACGGCCGCGTCCGCGTGCTCGTCTCGCGCGACGGCGAGAAATGGAAAACCATCAAACTCCTCTCCGTCGCCGGCGTGGACATGCGCGACCCGAAGTTTTCCATCACCCCCGACGACCGCCTGATGATTAATTGCGGCGGCTCGTATTACGACGGGCAAAACCTCACCGGGCGCGTCTCCCTCGCGCTCTTTTCCAGTGACGGTGCCACGTGGACCAACCCCCGCACCATTGCCGGCGACAGGGAGTGGCTCTGGCGCGTCACCTGGCACGACGGCATTGCCTACGGCGCGGCCTATAACGGTTTCCTGCGCGAGGGCGGCAAGGCCGTCTCCTCGCTCGTATTATACAATTCCAAAAACGGCCTCGACTGGACGCCCGTCGGCCCGATGCCGGTGAACGGCAGGGACAAGCCGAACGAAACCACGCTGCGCTTTGAAAAAGACGGCAGAATGCTGGCGCTGGTCAGGCGCGAAGCCGGCGACCAAAAAGGCTGGGTTGGCAGAAGCGCGCCGCCGTTCACGGAGTGGATGTGGCAGACGTCCAATTACCGCTTCGGCGGCCAGAACCTGCTGCAACTCGACACCGGCGAGTGGATTGTCGGCACCCGTGATTATTCCAACATGAAAATCGCCGGCTCGTGGCACGGCGCCGCGTATCTGCTGGCGCGCCTCATGGACGACGGCCGCCTCGAACCGCTCCTGAAACTCCCCAGCGGCGGCGACTGCTCCTATCCCGGCCTGGCGCAGGCGGGCGACGAAATCTGGACCACCTATTACTCAAGCCACGAGGGCAAAGCGTCGGTCTTTCTCGCCAAGATAAAAATCAAGCGCCCGTCCGCCCAATAAAATAGTCGCAGAGAAATGTGTTTTGATTCAATTGGCATGGCATCACGTTTCACATTATTATTAAGTTTTTTGTTCATCATTTTCAGGATGGAAGCGCGGCAACCTGCCTGTCGCGACATTTATCCCGACACGTGGGTTGCCACCGACGCGCTGGGGCGCGCCATGCCCGGGATGGACGAAGCCGGCCCCGTAAAGACCGGCCAAAGGCGCGTGGTGGGCATTTTTTATGTCACGTGGCATGACGACAACAAGTTCAAACTCGCATCGCCATACGCCGGCGACGTGACAAAAGTGTTGCTGCAAGACCCGTCGGCACGGCTCGATGGCGGCAATCCTTTGTGGAAAGAAGGTTCGTATCATTGGGGCGAACCCGAGGATGGATATTTCCTGAGCAAGGATGAATACGTGATCCGCAAAGACCTGTCGATGCTGGCCGACGCCGGCGTGGATGTGCTGGTGCTGGACGTTACCAATGCCGTTCGTTACTGGCGGGAATGGGAAGCGCTGTTTGCCGTGATGCGGCGGATGAAGGCCGAGGGCAACAGCGTTCCGCAATTTTGTTTCTGGGCGTTCAACGGGCCGGTGATCACGGTGGTGCAGGAGCTTTATGAGAAGATATACAAACAAAACAAATGGCGCGACCTTTGGTTTTGCTGGGACGGCAAACCTCTGCTGCTTTACAATGCCAGGCCTGCTTTCGACGCCAATGGCGGCGGCGTGCGAAACCCCAATCCAAACTACGATCCCACCGCCCGGACGGACCCGGGAAACCCGCGCCACGGCGACCCCGATTACATGGACGAGCATTACCGCGATTATACAAAAGAGGTGAAGGAATATTTCACCCTGCGCAATATGTGGTGGGGATATTATGAATGGGCGGGCGGGCGTTTCGTCGGGACGGAAGACAATTGGAGTTTCGGTTACGACCTGGGCGACAGGAAAGTGCGCGACATGAACCCCGATGCTCTCGTGTCAAGGCACAACGGGCGGAAAGAAGAAGCCGCGGTCACGCCCGCGCAGCATCCCGTCAGTATCGTCGGAAAATCGTGGACGCGCGACAGGGGCGAGCCAAAACTCAATGAATACGACATGCCGGAGCCAACCCTCGTGCCCTGGCTCGGCAAAACGGTGAATAATCCGGCGGCTTACGGGATTTATTTTCAGGACAGGTGGGACGAAGCCTTGAAGTCCGACCCGCAGTTCCTCTATCTGAACGACTGGAACGAATGGACGGCCGGCAAATACGCGGGAGGAAAGGCTCCCGGAGGCGAATCGCCCGGCCCCGCCAGTTTTCTGGGACGCGAAAGCAATTTTTATTTTGTGGACCAGTATAATGCCGAGTTCAACCGCACCATCCAGCCAATGAAAGGCGGCTGGACGGACAATTATTATATGCAGATGGCGCAAAATATCCGAAAATACAAGGGCGTGCGTCCCATTCCCCGGCACAGTGGCTTCCATGCAATCGCCATCGACGGCGGTTTCGACGACTGGAACGGCGTTGCGGCCGAGTTTCGCGACACCAGGGGCGACGTGGCCCACCGCGATTACAACGGCTACGGCGGACTGCGCTACACCAACATGTCGGGACGCAACGATATCATCACCGCCAAGGTGGCGGTTGATGATAAAAACATCCTGTTCCATGCCGAGACCGCCGGGCCGCTGACGCCTCGCAATGGCGACAATTGGATGCTGCTCCTGATAGACGCCGACAACAATCCCGCCAGCGGCTGGCACGGCTACGATTTCATCATCAATAAAAAGGTGAACAGCGACCGGAAAACCACCGTGATGAAGCACGGCGACGGCGGCAAAAAGACGCCTTGGAAAGAAGTG
>JAITDF010000319.1 GCA_031282705.1 Opitutaceae bacterium
AGCTGGCAGACTGTCGCCCTGCTCGAAACCAAACCCGCCCTGCTTCCGGCCCGGAGGCCCGCAGCCCGGCGCGCGCAAATCATTCGATTTTGGCGGGCCGCCGCCTTGCAGGTCACGAGCAAACCATGCCACGGTTCTTCCGGCAAAACCGTCATGACCTCCTTCTCCGACACCATCGCCGCGCTGGCCACGCCCATCGGCACCTCCGCCATCGCCGTCGTGCGCGCCAGCGGCCCCGCCTGCGCCAGGCTGGCCGCCGACGCACTTGGCCGGACATCCGGCACGCCCGCCGCCTCCCCTCCCCCGCCCCGCCTCGCCGTCCATGCCGACTACCGCGACCGCGCCGGCATGGTCCTCGACGACGTCATCGCCACCTACTTTGCCGCGCCGCACTCCTACACGGGCGACGACTCCCTCGAAATCTCCTGCCACGGCAACCCTTTCATCGCCCAAAAAATCCTCGAAGACCTGCTCGCCCGCGGCTGCCGCGCCGCCGGGCCGGGCGAGTTTACCCGCCGCGCATTCCTCAACGGCCGCATCGACCTCAGCCAGGCCGAGGCGGTCATGGACCTCATCCACGCCCGCGGTGAACGCGCGCTGGCCGCCGCCAACCAGCAACTCCGCGGGTCACTGGGCCGCCACGTGGCCGCGCTCACCGACGAACTTCTCCAATCCCTTGCCCGCGTGGAGGCTTACATCGACTTCCCGGATGAGGACCTCCCCGCCGAGGATCGCGCCATCGTCCGCCGCGCCCTCGCCACGCTCACCCAAGGCGCCGACCGCCTCCTCGCCACCCGGCACTATGGCGAAATCCTGCGCGAGGGCATCAAAACCGTCATCCTCGGCGAGCCCAACGCCGGCAAAAGCTCGCTCCTCAACCGCCTCATCGGACGCGACCGCGCCCTCGTAAGTCCCGAACCCGGAACCACTCGCGACTTCATTGAAGAGCCCCTCATCCTCGGCCCGCACTGCCTGCGCCTGATCGACACCGCCGGGCTCAATCCCTCCCCCGCGCCGCTCGAAAAGCTCGGCATGGACAAAACCCGCGAATGCGCCGCCGAAGCCGACCTGCTCATTCTTGTCCTCGACGCCACCCGCCCCGCCCCCGTCCTGCCCCGGGAAATCGTGAAACGCCTGACCCCGGAAAACACCGTGGTGGTTCTAAACAAATGCGACCTCCGGCCCGCGCCCGCACCCGTGCCGGCTGGCGCGGGAAGCGGCAAGGGGCAAGCGACAAGTGACCGGAATGGAAATCCCAATGAGTCAAACCCCAAGTTCCAAAAAAATCTCAATGCACATATAGAAAAAGAGTTGCAAAATATCACAATCCTTGGCGCACCCCCTTTTCCGCCCGCCTCCCCTACCCTCCCCTCCCCTTCCTCATTTCAAGCGTTTCCCCTCTCCGCTCTCACAGGCAAAGGTGTCCCGGCGCTCATTGAGGCGATTATCGCCCGCGCCGAAACATTCCGCCTCGACCAAGGCGATGAACTCATCGCCATCAACGCCCGGCACGCCGACGCCCTTGCCCGCGCCCGTGCCAGCCTCGCCGACGCCACCGCCAACCTCGATGCCGGCGGCCCGGCGGAACTTCTCTCCAGCGATCTCCGCGCGGCCCTCGACGCCCTCGGCGAAATCGCCGGCCGCATCGACAACGAACGCATGCTGGACCATCTTTTCGCGACATTCTGCATCGGAAAATGATTTTCAAACATGAAGGCCGCAAAGAGCGCGAAGGTGAAGATGCCTCAATTCAAAAATGGCGGCGAACCAAATCATTGATGGCAACCTCTGAAAATTCATTTTGAACAGAAGGAAACAAAGGGAACGAAGAAACAAAGAAAACACATTGGGTTAACGATTGGCTTGAGATTGTTAAAAACCGATTGGACTAAATTTAATGGCAGGCATCCCCTCTGTTGCTCTTTGTTCTCTTTGTTGCCTTCTGTTCAATTTTCAGGGATTCACTGACAACTAAATTCCCGCAATTTCATTTCCCGATTTTCACGCCTGTCGCATCCCTCGCGGTTCACAAAACCGCCCTCCCCTTTTATGATTTACAACCCGACCACTCCCTTCGACGTCATCGTCTGCGGCGCCGGGCATGCCGGCTGCGAAGCCGCGCTCGCCGCCGCTCGCATGGGCGCGAGGACGCTCCTCCTCACCGGCAACCTCGACACCATCGCCCAGATGAGCTGCAACCCCGCCATCGGCGGCCAGGCCAAGGGGCAGATTGTCCGCGAAATCGACGCCCTCGGCGGCGAAATGGCCGTCAACACCGACCTCACCGGCATCCAGTTCCGCCTCCTCAACGAATCCAAGGGCCCCGCCGTCCAGTCGCCCCGCGCCCAGTGCGACAAAAAAGCCTATCAATTCCGTCTCAAGCACACGCTCGAACTCCAGCCCGGCCTGCAACTCTTCCAGGCCACCGTCACCGCCCTCGCCTGCTCCGGCGGCAAAGTCACCGGCGTGCAAACCAGCCTCGACATCGAGTTCCGCGGCCACGCCACCATCATCACCGCCGGCACCTTTCTGCGCGGCCTCATGCACATCGGCTCCAACCAGAATGAAGGCGGGCGCCTCGGCGATTTCAGCGCGCGCGCGCTTTCCGCCAGCCTCCGTGAGGCCGGCATCGAACTCCGCCGCCTGAAAACCGGCACCCCGCCGCGACTCCTCGGGCGCAGCATCGACTTCAGCGTGATGCAGGAACAGAAAGGCGACGCCGTGCCCACGTTCTTCGCCTTCCACGACACCCGCGACCCGGAGGCAGTGTTCCACGTGGAACACGCCGGATGCGGAATGGGAAATCCCGCCGCCGGCACCCCGCCATTGTTCCACGTGGAACAACCGCCGCCCGCCGCCAGCCCCGCCCCCGCCCTCCCCGTTCCGCAATCCGCGGCCCGCAGCCCGCATTTCCTCCCGCCCGGCACCGCCCAGGTTTCGTGCTGGATGACCTACACGACCGGCCGCACCGCCGAAATCACCCGCGCCAACCTCCACCGTTCGGCCATGTATTCCGGCCGGATCGAGGGCATCGGCCCGCGCTATTGCCCGAGTTTCGAGGACAAGATTGTCCGCTTCGCCGACAAACCCCGCCACCTCCTCTTCCTCGAACCCGAAGGCCGCTCGACCGGCGAGTATTACGTCAACGGCCTCTCCACGTCATTGCCCTTCGACGTGCAGCTCGACCTGGTCCACAGCATCCCCGGGCTCGAAAACGCCGTCCTCATGCGCCCGGCCTACGCGGTCGAATACGATTTCGCGCCGCCCACGCAGCTGTTCCCGTCGCTCGAATCCAAGAGGGTCGAAAACCTTTTTTTCGCCGGCCAGATCAACGGCACCTCCGGCTACGAGGAGGCGGCGGGGCAGGGGCTCGTCGCCGGCGTCAACGCCGTCCGCAAACTCCGCCGGCAGCCGCCGCTCATCATCGCCCGGCACGAGGGTTACATCGGCGTGATGATCGACGACCTCGTCACCAAGGGCACCGGCGAGCCCTACCGCATGTTCACCAGCCGCGCCGAGCATCGCCTGCTTTTCAATCACGCCAGCGCCGAGCTGCGCCTCCGTCATCACATTCGCGAGCACGGGCTCGTCCCCGCCGGCCGTCTGGCCCGCATCGAGGAAAAACACCGCCGGATCGAGCATTGGACGCAATGGCTCGAATCCAACAAGGCAAGGGCAGGGCAGGGGAGCTGGGCCGACGCCATCCGGCGCAAACTCTCCGCCGGGGCGACGGCCTCCGCGCCATCCCCTTGTCTTTCCGCACCGAAACAGGACGGCATGGAGGCCGCCCCTCCAAATCAGCCGGGCACCCTCGATCTCCCGGCGGATTTCCTTGCCCAACCCGCCCCCGTCCGCGACGAGG
>JAITDF010000363.1 GCA_031282705.1 Opitutaceae bacterium
TCCGCGCCCACGGCGTAGGCGGTGACGCGCCACTCGGTGAGATTGTCGGGATACTTGAAGCTGACGCGGGCCGCGCCGTCCGCGCCGGTCGGGACCGCCGGGGCCCAAAACGCCGTCGAGGCGAAGTGCTGGCGGAGGCGGATGCCGGCGTCCGAAGATGCGAAGCCACTGCCGGCCGCGCCAAACGTCTGCCCGATTTCCGTGTAACCGGCCATCTCCATCGCCTCCTCCACGTCCATGCCGATGATTTCGCGGTTGCTCATCACGCGGCGCGACGGGTTGAGCAGCGCGCCGGGGCGGAAGTCGGGCGGCGGACGCGGGCCGGCGGCGGGGTTTGGCGCGGGAGAAACCGCGCCCAAGGCGGTGGCGTATGCCGATGCGTTGAAAAAGGCCGGCGTCAGCCGCCGCGGGGAGGCGCCGCCGGACGCGAGCCGCCCCACCGCCTCGTCGGACACGGCCACGGCAAGCTCCGCGCGGACAGGCTCGCCCGCCTCGTCCCGGACGACGAGCCGCGCGCCGCCGGCCCCGCCGGGCCTCGCGGTCTCCGCGTCGGGCGTCACCTCCACGCACAGGCGGATGGTTTCGTCGGACACTTTTGCCGTTTTGACATCAAAGAGCCTGTCCATTTCAACGTCGCGCAGCATGGACACGACCAGCCCGAGCGCGGCGGGCGCGCGGTCGATCGCGACCACCGCCGCGCGCCCGGCGGCGGGGCGGATGTGGCGCGAAATCACCTCGCGCTCCGCCGCGAGGAGGAGAAACGCCTGCCGCTCCCCCGCCGGCAGCACGACGAGCAGCCGCAGGGGCCGGCCCGCGCGCCATGCGCCGAGGCCGAGCACGCGAGCCTCCGGGGAAAAGGAGATGCCGGCGGCATCGTCGCCCGCCACGACAAGCTCGGGCGGTTTTTCGCTTTCGCCATAGTAGCGCTCGCGCGCCACCGGCACGTCCGCGCCGTCGCACGCCAGCCGCACGGTGTAGCGGCCGGGCCGCGGCGGGGTAAACTCAACCGACAGCCTCCCGTCCGCGCCCGCGCCGACCGGCAGCGACAGGACCTCCGAGGCCGTGTCGCCGGAGTGCAGTGGTTTCCACGATGGCGGCGTCACGCGCCGGTTGAGTTTCGGGGAGCCGGTCCTGCGGCGCACGGCGTCCAGCTCGTCGCCGGTCACGATGCGCCCGTCGCCGGCGAGCCAGATTTCGTCGTGCCGCAGCTCCATCACGCGCGCGACGCCGGAAAACGCACGCGGCGCGCCGGCGGCGTCAACGACGGCGAACTCGCACGAAACCGCCTCGCCGGGCCGCGCGAGGTCGGCGCCCATGCGCGCCTCGCGGACGAACGCCGCGGCGCCGGCGATCCGCACGCGGCGGGTTTCCTCCACCGCCGGCGCGCCGTCGCCGGCAAGGGCGGCGGTGAAATCAAGCTCCACGCCCTCCGGGATGCCGTGGGGCACGGGCAGGTCGAACACCGCGCAACCGTCCGGGCCGGTGACGGCCGTCAGCGGCGAGTCCGGGAGTTTTTTCAGCCACCCTTCCGCCTCGCCGAGGATTTTTCCCTCCGCAATCCCCATCGCCGCCGTGTGCGCGGGGCGCGCCGAGAGCCGCACGGCCGCGCCCGCGACCGGCCCGCCGGAAAAGTAACCGGCGTGCGCACGCAGCGAGAGCACCCCGCCGGGGCGCGCGCCGCGCGCGGGGTCGGCGAGCGCGAGGTCGAGCGTGACGGCGGGCGGCGAGTAGTTGTCCACCCGGAAACTCCGCTCGTAAAGAGACCCGGCGCGAAACACCGTGTCGGGGAACCGGAGCGACACGCGCGCGGCGCCGGGACGGGCGGTCGCGGGAATCGTAAACCCGCCGTGCGCGGCGCCGGCGGCGTCCGGCGCGAGCGGGCCGGATTGGAAGAGCGTGTCGCCGCCAAGCTCGACCTCGAAATGAAACGTCTCCGCGCAGGGGACGAAGCGCCCCTCGCGGCGCTGGCGCATGATGAGTTTCCAATGCACGGTCTCGCCGGGACGGTAAAGCGAGCGGTCGAAAAACACATCGGCAAACACGCGCTCCGCCGGGCGCCCCGTCTTGTCGGGGTCCGGGGAAAAGTCCGGGAGTATCCGGGTGTTGAACAGCACGAGCGGCTGGTCGCCGGCCAGGGCGAACGCGGGCTGTCCCGCAAACATTGCCGGCTCGATGCGCGGCAGTTTCGCGACGCCGGCGGCGTCGGTCGGGCCGGCGGATTCCCACGTGGTTTTCCCGGCGAGGCCGGCGACGCGCACGCCGGCGGCGGGTTCGCCGGTTTTGTGATGGAAGACGTGCATCCAGCCCTCGCCGGATTGCGGGACGACGAGAAACGCGCGCAAGTCCGACACGACAAAATCGACCAGCCGCGGCGCGGCGGCGCCGCTGCCGTCGGAAAGGCGCAGGGTGTAGAATCCGGGCGCGAGCGGGGGAAGCTCAAGCGAGCCGGCGCGCCACGCCGGCGTGGCGGACGCGGCGGGCGCGGGCGCGGGCGCGGCGGCGGCGGTGGCTGGCGGGGCGGCGGGTGAGGCGACGGCTGGCGTGGCGGCGACGGGCGCGGCGGGTGAGGCGGCGGGCGGCGCGGGGGTTTCCACTTTGCGCGTGAGCACGTGCGCGCCGCCCTTTGTCCAGTCGAAGGGCTTGGAGGGGTCGCGGGTGATGCCGTTGCGGGCGAGGGTGGCATTGTCGTTTTCGCGCCGCGCCTCCCTGGAAAAACGGTAAATCGAGGCGGTGATTCCGCCGCAATTGGCCGCCGCGTAATTGAAGCGGAGCGGCTCGCCGGGCGCGACGTGATCCGGGGCCTCAAGCACGAGCAGCGGAAGCGCCCACCACGCCTCCAGTTTTTCGAGCAGGAGGCGCGCGTGGCGCGTCACCGGCTCGTCGGGGGCGGAGGCGAGCGCGGCGCGGAGCGCGGCCGAGCGGCCGGACAACGCCGGGACATCGGCGGCGGTGTCCG
>JAITDF010000378.1 GCA_031282705.1 Opitutaceae bacterium
CATTGTGTCTGTTAGGCGGGTGTGTTTTTTGGGCCGGGGGGTCTCGGCGTGACCGCGGCGCGCACCCCGCGGCAACCGAGGGGGTTCTGGGGGAGACCGCCCTGCCAAAAGCCTGCCAAAAGACTGGCCGCCGCGTAACATCAGTGAGCTACTGACTTTTCCGTTTTTGTTCATGGCGGGAAAGGGTGGGGGGCAGCCACTCGCTGCTTGCCGCCCGCCGCCCGCTACTGCCTGAACTTCGTCTGGATGAGCGCGCCGAGGATGGCGTGGAGTTCGTCGTTTTCGAGTTTGTCCAGGACCTCCTCGAAGAAGCCGGCGACCAGGAGCTCGCGGGCGCGTCCGGGGTCGATGCCGCGGGACCGGAGGTAAAACTCCTGCCCGGCGGGGATGCGGGCGCTGGTCGCGCCGTGCGTGCAGCGCACGTCGTTGGCCTGTATCTCCAGGCCGGGGAGGCTGTGCGCCTCGGCGGCGTCGCTGAGCATGAGGTTGCGGTTGGACTGGTAGGCGTCGGTCTTCTGCGCGTCGGGCTCGACGACGATGAGGCCGGAGAAGACCGTCTTCGCGGCGTCGAGGAGCGCGTTTTTATAGAGGAGGTTCGAGCTGGCGCCGGGCGCCTGGTGGGTCTGGAGGGTGCGCTGGTCAAACTGCTGCGCGCCGCCGGCGACGGTGAGGGCGAGCATCTCGGCGTGCGCGCCGGGGCCCTGGAGCCGGGAGTGCGATTCATGGCGCGCGAGGCGGCCGCCGAGGTGGAGGTTGAGCGAGAGGACGCGCGCGGCGCGGCTGACGGTGATGGAGTTGGACTGAAACGCGAGCGTTTCCGCGGCCCAGTTTTGCGCGCCGACATAGGTGAGGTTCGCGCCGGGGCCGGCGCGGAGGTCGTTGACGCCGCAGGCGAATTGCGCGGCGGCGCCGGCGGTGTTGTTGAACCGCTCGAAGACCGTCGCCCCGGCGCCGGCGCCGAGGATGACGAGGGTGTGCGGGAAATGGATGCTGTTTGCGGGGCCGGCGTGATTGTGCGAAATGACAAGCGGCGTTTCGATTTTTATATTGTCGGGGACGTATAAAAACGCGCCGGCGCCGGCGAAGGCGAGGTTGAGGGCGTTGTATTTTTCGCCGCCGAGGCCGGCGGGATGCCTTTGCAAATATTCGCGGACGAGGCCGCCGTGTTTCTCAACGGCCTCCGCGAGCGGCATGAATATGACGCCGGCGGGGAGGGCGGGGCAGACAGGAATGCCTGTCCTGTCCCGGGCGGCGGCGTTGCCGCCGTCGGACAAGCGGGACGCTTGCCCCACTTTGGCGGCGGCTTCGCCGCCGTCCGGCAGGCAGGATGCTTGCCCTACTTTGAGGGTGATGTTTGTATAATCGGGCGCGGGAGTATAATTGCCGGGCTCGAGGGCGGCGGGGTTGGCGAAGCGCCACGCCTCGTCGGTGACGGCTGGGGAGGGGAGGGCGCGGTATTTTCCCCAGGCGGCGCGCCTGGCGTCGTGCCACCATTGCGGGAGGGCGCCGGCGCCGGGGGCGGCGAGATGGGTTTCAAATGTCGTGTTGTCGAGTGGCATGGCTGGTTTTTGGACGGGATGGAGGAAATGGACGGAATGGTTTCCGGCGGTTTATAATTGATTTCCGGTGGCGGTGCAGAGTTGCCTGTATAATTCGGGGTGGCTGTCGGCGAGATCGTTTATGCCGCGCAACTGGCTGGCCGTCACCCACGGGAGCCACGCGCGGTGGCGTCCGCGCGGGCGATTCATCCGGCAATGCTCCTGTCGCCAGCCCGGGCCGCGATTGCCGCCGGGGTAGCCGTCCATTGCCTTTGTGTTGTGCAGGAGGATGGCGGCGGTTTCGAGGCAGTGCGGGTCGTTGGTGGCTTTATACAAATTGGAGTAACTTTCGACATCCCAGGCCATGCAGGCGTCGGCGCCGGTGTGGCCGGTGGCGATGAGTTGCATTCCGACGGTTGATTGGCCGAGGGGCCAGTGGAGTTTGGATTGCGGGGCGTCGGCGGGCATTCTGTCCTCGCGCATCCAAATTGTATAATTGCCGCGCGTGTAATAATCCGACGCGCCAAATGAATTCGGGCGCAAATGGTCGGAGTTCCCGTGCAGGATTCCGGGCGCGAACCATTCCATTTCCGGCCACGCACCGGCGCCAGCGCTTGAAAATGATGGGCCAAACGTGCCGCCGGCGTTTTCCAGAGGGGAAATTTTTGGCGGGGTTTGCTTTTCCGATTTATTTTTTGAATCGGCACCGGCAGCGCGACTGATTTTCGCCGTGGCAATATAAATGCCGTTTTCCCTTGGGAGGCCCGACACGGTGGAGACGGCGATGACGGTGTCGTTGTCAATTTGGCAAAGCGAATTCCAGAGCGCGTGGACGGATTGCGGGAGGTCCGGGAATGGCGTTGCCGGATTGGCGAAATTTTTTGCGCCGGCGTCGCCAATATACACGCGCAGATTCGCGCAGAGGCCCTTGCGCTCCGGCACGCGGACGCGGCCCTCGTTTGATTGCACGGAAAGGAGCGTTTCGCCTGTGTTTAATTGAATGAGGCAGGGCGCGCCGGCGTAGGTTTCGGGCGGAAGCGGCTTGGCGAGGGCGTGCCAGCGGCGCGGGCTGGCGCCGTCCACGACGCCGCTCCATTCGCCGTTTAAAACATTAAAAAACGGGCGGACAATGACGGGTTGCAACGCGTTTTTTTTTGCATTTTCCCACATGCCGTTGTCTTCGATTGAGAAGACGAGGCCCTTGTTGTTTTGCAGCAAAACCGGCACCGGCATTCCGTCGCGGTGGCCTTTGCGATAACAGGCGACGACGGGTTTCAGCCAGGTGACGCCGTTGTCAGGCGAGCGAAGCACGGTGATGTTTTGGTCGCCGTCGGGCGTGGTGGATTCGTCGGAAAACCACACTTGCAACCCGCCGCCGGGAATCTGGAGCGGGCAGGGTTCCCAGCAGCCGGTTTTCCATGTTTTGCCGGCAACGTAAAGGTCGCGACCGGCGCCCCATGTCGCGCCGCCGTCGCTGGAAAACGCGCCCATGATTTTGTAGGGCAAATGGCCGTCGCGGACGACGGGGCGTGCGTTCCATGTATAAAAAAGGCGGCCGTCGGCGAGTTCAATCATCTCGGAATTGACATAACGATAATCGGGATTTTCTCCGGACGACACCGGTTTTTCCGGCATGGCGACGCGCACGGGCTTGCCCCAGGCGGCGCCGGTTTTCTTTTTTCGAATATAAACGGCGGTGCCCTTCGCCGGCCCGCCCGAATAAACAAGGGCGATTTCGCCGGTGGAAAGTTTTTTGACGCGCCCGTAGCCACCGTGTGTGACGAACTCCATCCTGCCGTCCCATTCCAGCGAAATGCCGGCGCCGGCGGCATTGTCTTTCAACAGGCGCGGAATTATTATTTTCGTCTTGTCAATTTCAATGCCGCCGCCGCCGATTTTCATCGGCGCAACATACATCCGGCGCGGATGAATTTTCTGCGGTGAAAAATGTGCGTGGAAAACATAAAAGCCGTTGCCATTTTTATCCCAAAATGGTGCGCCGTGGCCGACGCCCGCAAGTGCCGGCTCCGGATTCTGAAGAATCGGATTTTTTTCAAATTTCATCCACGGACCGAGCGGCGTTTTGGCGGTCGCCAGGCCGATTCCATAATCGCGGCTCGTGTAGCCATTCGCGGAATAAAGCATGTGATAAACGCCGGCACGTTTGAAAACCGACGGCCCTTCCGCGACATTTCCCTGCACGCGCTCCCAGGGCAACGACGCTTGGACACATTTTTTCGCCGACGCCATGTTTATGGTTTCCCAATCGTCCGACAACTCCGCGCCCCATATCACATTCGCGCCCCTTGTGCGCACGAAAAACAGCCACGCCTTGCCGTCGTCATCGATGAAAAGCGTTGAATCAATCGCCTTTTCATCAAGCATCGGTCTTTTGTTTTTTTGAGCAAACGGCCCGAGCGGCGATTCGGCGGTGGCGACGCAGATGTGCTCCTCGGCGGAATAAAACATGTAAAAGGTATTGTTTTCCCTTCTGTAATAAACTTCCGGCGCCCAGAATTGTTTTTCGCCGAAGGAATCCGTTTTCGCGAGCGCCGGCGCCGGCGCCTTTTCCCAGGTGCCGAGGTCGTCGGAAACATAAACGGGAAAGCCCTGCGAACCGCCGGTGCCGTAGGCGTAATAAACGCCGTCGTGGAGGAGGATGAACGGGTCGGCGAGCGGCACGCCGCCGGTGCCGGCTCCGGCGGCGGCCAATGAAACAAAAGACAGCAGAAGGGCGGGAAGGCGGGTTTTCATGGCTCGGTTTTTTGAACGGAAGGGAGCGGGGGTGCCTTGGATTGTTGCGAAGGTCGGTTTGTTTTTTGGACAGGATTGAGGGCGCTTTGAAAAATCACGTCCCGCGCGAAGACGCGGGGAGGCAAGCAGGGCAAGCGGGACGCTTGCCTGATGCGTAGGGCGAGCGTCCCGCTTGCCTGATTGGAGTGCAGGACAAGCGTCTCGTTTGTCTCTTGCCTGACGGGAGCAGGATGCTCCCGCCGTTTTGGGGCGGCGCGCGGTGCGCGCCGTCTGGCAAGCGGGACGCTTGCCCTACTTCCCAATCTGGCAAGCGGGGCGCTCGCCCTGCGCACCCAAAGCCCCCGCGTGAGCTTTTCAATGATTTCATGTTGTTTTTCGATTTTTCCAAGTGTCCTTGACGGGATTGACGGAATTTAAAATGCAAATTTTGTTAATTGCGCGGGTTCCATTAAGTCCGCCTGAAATCCATTTTATCCATGTCTTGAAAATGGTTTCAGCCGACGCTGCCTTCCATTTCGAGTTCGATGAGGCGTTTGAGTTCGACGGAGTATTCCATGGGAAACTGGCTGGCGAGGTCGTTTATAAAGCCGTTCACCGCGAGGCTCATGGCCTGGGCCTCGGTGAGGCCGCGTTGCTGCATGTAGAATATCATGTCCTCGCTGACTTTCGACACGCTGGCCTCGTGCTGGGTGGCGTGCCTGTCGCCGTGCACGGAGATGGCGGGATAGGTGTCGGTGCGGGAGTTTGCATTAATGAGGAGGGCGTCGCACTCGGTGTTGTTTTTGCAGCCTTTGAGGTGTCCCGGTATGTAAACCTGCCCGCGGTAGGTGGCGCGGCCCTGGCCGACAGAGATGGATTTGGAGACGATGGTGGAGGTGGTCCCGTCGGCGGCGTGGATCATCTTCGCGCCGGTGTCCTGGTGCTGGCCGTCGTTGGCGAGGGCGATGGAGATGACTTCGCCGCGGGCCTTGCGGCCTTTTAATACAACGCCGGGGTATTTCATGGTGAGGCGGCTGCCGATGTTGCAGTCGATCCATTTGATCTCGGCCTCGTCGAGGGCGAGGCCGCGCTTGGTGACGAGGTTATATACATTGGGCGCCCAGTTCTGGACGGTGATGTATTGTATTTTCGCGCCATTGAGGGCGACGAGTTCGACGACGGCGGAGTGGAGCGTGGAGGTGCTGAATTTCGGGGCGGTGCAGCCTTCCATGTAGGTGACTTCGGAGCCTTCGTCGCAGATGATGAGGGTGCGCTCGAACTGGCCGAAGTTTTCGGCGTTGATGCGGAAGTAGGCTTGCAGGGGCTGCGCGACTTTCACGCCGGGGGGGACGTAGATGAAGGAGCCGCCGGAGAAGACGGCGCTGTTGAGCGCGGAGAATTTGTTGTCGGCGGCGGGGATGACCTTGCCGAACCATTTTCTGAAGATGCCGGGGTGCTCGCGGAGCGCCGCGGTGGAGTTCATGAAGACCACGCCCTGCCGGGCGACGATTTCCTTGATGTTGGAGTAGGCGGCCTCGCTGTCGAACTGCGCCTCCACGCCGGCGAGGAATTTGCGTTCCTGCTCGGGGATGCCGAGGCGCTCGAAGGTTTTTTTGATGTCGGCGGGGACTTCGTCCCAAGTGCGCTTGGGTTTCTGGCCCTGGGCGAGGTAGTAGCGGATTTTGTCGAAGTTTATGTTTTCGAGGTCGCGGGTGGCCCAGTGGGTGGGGAGCGGTTTGGCGAGGAAGGTTTTCAGCGCGCGCAGGCGGAAGTCGAGGAGCCAGGGGGCCTCTTTTTTCACGCCGCTGATGTAGCGCACGGTCTGTTCGTTGAGGCCGGAGCCGGCGTCGTAGTCGTATTTCACGTCGTAGGTGAAATCGCCGAGGGACTGGTCGATGCCGAGGGCGGCGGCTTGCGGGCCGGCGCCGGTGGCGGCGGCGTCGGGCGGCGGCGGGTTTTCGGGCGGGATGGCGGGAGATGGCATGTTTGTATAAAGGGTGGCTTTATATTATTTCGATTTAAGCCGATTTAAGCCGGAATCAGGCGGGGGTGGCGGCGGGAATGTTTTTCAGCCAGTCGTAGCCTTTGGCTTCGAGTTCGAGGGCGAGGTCCTTGCCGCCGCTTTTCACGAGGCGCCCTTCATACATGACGTGCACGCGGTCGGGGATGATGTGGTTGAGGAGGCGCTGGTAGTGGGTGATGAGGAGGACGCCGAGGCGGGGGCCGCGGAGCTGGTTGACGCCTTCGGCGACGATTTTGAGGGCGTCGATGTCGAGGCCGGAGTCGGTTTCGTCCATGAGGGCGAAGGTGGGTTCGAGCATGGCCATCTGGAGGATTTCGCAGCGTTTTTTCTCGCCGCCGGAGAAGCCTTCGTTGACCGCGCGGGAGGTGAATTTGCGGTCGATTTTGAGGAGGTCCATTTTCGAGTAGAGGCGTTTGTAGTAGGCGGCGGCGTCGAGGTCCTCGCCTTCGGAGAGGCGGGCCTGGAGGGCGGCGCGGAGGAAGTTGGCGATGGAGACGCCGGGGATTTCGCTGGGATATTGGAAGGCGAGGAAGAGGCCGGCGCGGGCGCGTTCGTCGGGCTCCATTTCGAGGATGGAGCGGCCGTCGAGGAGGATGTCGCCGCCGGTGACGGCGTAGTCGGGGTGGCCGGCGACGGCCTTGGAGAGGGTGGATTTGCCGGTGCCGTTGGGGCCCATGATGGCGTGGACTTCGCCGGATTTCACCGTGAGGGTGACGCCGTTCACGATGGGTTTGTCCGGGCTGTCGGTGAGGGCGACGTGGAGGTCGCGGATTTCGAGGGTGTGCATAGGTGGAAGTTTGAGTTGAAGTTTAAGTTGAAGGGGGGAGTGGAGAGTGGAGGTTTGAGCGGGGGAGGAGCGGGACGGGGCGCGGGGTCAATTGTCGCCGGCGCGGGCGGCGTGGCCGCGGAAGGTGATGTCGATGGCGTCGGCGGTGTAGCCGGGGGGGAGGATTTTTTTCAGGGCAGCGAGGAGGTCGTCGGGGAGGTCCACGTCGTGGGTGGCGCCGGTTTCCTTGTCGTGAAAATGGGCGTGGGGGCGGAGGTTGGGGCAGTAGCGGGTGGGGGCGCGGTCGAAGTTGACGGCGCGGACGAGGTCGCAGTCGATGAGGGTTTCGAGGCAGTTGTAAACGGTGGCGAGAGAGATGGAGGGCATCGCGGATTTTACGCGGGCGAAGATTTCGTCGGCGGTGGGGTGGTCGCGGCGGGCAAGGATTGTCTGATAGACCAGCTCCCGCTGCGGGGTGGCGCGCAGCCCGCTGTCGGCGAGTTTGTGCGCGAGGCTGTCGGAGTGGTGATGAGTGGTGGACATGGGCGGAGCGATTGCGTGGGTTGGACAGGTAGATTGGAGTGGGACTGGATTTCAAGTGAAAATTGGAATAATTCCAATTTAAGAGTGATTTTTACTTTTAATCATCGTGCATGTTTTTGTGATGGAGAAGGGCAGGAAAGGGCAAGGGAAGGGTAGATGAAGAAAGGTAGGGGAATGCCGACAGGCGTTGCGCTGCTTTGCCGCGCCAGCGGACGGCGGTCAGTGGCTGGCGACCGGGGTCATGGCCGGTCGTCCTGCCGGTCAGCGCGGCGGCTGGCCGCCTTGCTGTTGCTGCTGGGCGGCGGCTTCGCGGGCGGCGCGGCGGCGGGCGACCTCGGCGCGGATGGCTTCGAGGCGTTTGGCGTCGTCGCCGGTGGTGACGCGTTGGGGCGGGCGTGCGCCGGGCGGCTGCGGCGCGGCGGGGGAAGGCGCGGCGGCGATGACGTTGCCCGCGCCGAATTTCGCCTCCTTGAGGCCGAGGGTCTGGCGTTTGCCTTCGTAATCGACGATCACGGCCTGCATCGCGGAGTCGTAGGAAAGGATTTTGTAGGGCGCGTCCTTTTCGCCGATGCGCACCCATGCGCCTTGTTGCTTGGTGGGTTCGTAGATGCCGATGCGCAGTCCTTCCGCGTCGGCCACGAGCCCGCGAAATTCGATGGGCGTGGAGTCGGCGGGTTTCTGGTTCGCGGGAGTGCCGCCGCCGGGCGGGAGGAAGGGGGACTCGGTCGAGACCCCCGCGGCAAACAACGCGCCGCCGGACAGGACCGACGCGAGGAGGAGACGGGTGGTGAACGATGGGGAGGACATGGCAAAAACAGGAAAACTCAGGAAAGCCGGACCGGGCGGGGCGGGAGCGGGTGCGGAAACGGATGCGGGTGCGAAGAAGGAAGAGAAAGTGGGAAGGCGGGGAAGAGGAGGAGGGAAAGATGAGCGGGAACAGGTTTCTCAAGGCACCACGCTGCCGGACACGGGATCAGGTTTTTGGGCGATGGTGGTGTAGGCGAAGCGTTGCTTGAATTCCTCGGCCGCCATGCGGCGGGCGTCGCGGGCGTCGGCGGCCTGGCCGGCGGCTTGCAAGTCGCTCATGCGTTTGGCGATCCAGCGTTGCTTGAATTTCTCCTCCATGTCGGAGGCGAGAGTGCCGCTTGGCTTGGGTTTGCTGGAGCAGCCCGTGCCCGCGGTGAAGAGGACAAAGGGAACAAGGAGGAGGAAAAGGAGGCGTCTCATGGGTGAGTTTGAGACGAGTTAATACGGTTCTTGGTTCCCATGTCAAAGGGCGTTTGCCGGGAAACCCGCTTGGGGCGTCCGGCGTCCGGCAGCGCGGCGACGCGGCGGCCGGATGCGCGGCGGTGCGACGCGGCGCGGCGGAAGCAGAGGCAGGGCATGGCGGGGCGGCCTCCGTGCCTGCCATCCCGCCCGCCCGGAAAGTTTAGGCGTGACCATCGCCCTTTCTCTCTGGCACGGTTTCTGTTCAATTCAGTTCAATTTCGGGGATTTTCCCGTCCAGCATTCCGTCCAGCATCCCGCACCAAATCATGGCCTCCTCATCCAAGTCCAAGAAAGCCGCCGCCGAAAAAAACGCCGTCACTGCCGCCATCGCCATCGCCGCCGCCGCGCCCGCCCGCCAAGGCACCATCTCCCCCTTCGACATCACCGACAGCACGCAACTCCGGGAAGGCATCCTCCGCCACCTCACCTACACCCTCGCCCGCGACCACAAGACCGCCAAACTCAGCGACTGGTGGATCGCCATGTCGCTGGCCGTGCGCGAACATATCCTCGCCCGCCTGATCGACACCCAGGGCACGCACAACGACGGCAACGTCCGCCGCCTCTATTATTTCTCGCTCGAATACCTCATGGGCCGGCTCACCGAGAGCAACCTCTACAACACCGGCCTCAACGCCGCCGCCCGCGAGGCCCTCGCCAGCCTCGGCGTTGACTACCACCAGCTCCTCGAACAGGAGCCCGACATGGGCCTCGGCAACGGCGGCCTCGGACGCCTCGCGGCCTGCTTCCTCGACTCGCTCGCCACGCTCGACTACCCCGCCATCGGCTACGGCATCCATTACGAGTTCGGCCTCTTCCGCCAGGAATTTGCCGGCGGCTACCAGGTGGAATACCCCGACTCCTGGATGATCAACGGCACCCCTTGGGAGGTCGCCCGCCCCGAGAACCGCATCACCATCCCCATCTACGGACGCGTTGAAAACGTGTTCGACGACCGCGGCAACTGCCGCCCCACATGGCTCGCCACCAAGACCATCGTCGGCATCCCCTACGACATCCCCATCGCCGGCTTCGGCACCAAGACCGTCAACCTCCTCCGCCTCTGGTCCTCGCGCGCCGCCTCCGAGTTTGACCTGCAAGCCTTCAACGCCGGCGGCTACGTCGAGGCCGTGCGCGAGAAAGCCGTCATGGAAACCATCTCGAAAGTGCTTTACCCGAACGACAAAACCGAAAACGGCAAGGAACTCCGCCTCATCCAGCAATACTTCTTCGTCGCCTGCTCGCTGCGCGACCTCATCCGCCGCCACCTCCGCGACCCCGCCAACACCTGGGACAACTTCCCCGCCAAAGTCGCCATCCAGCTCAACGACACCCACCCCGCTGTCGCCGTCCCCGAACTCATGCGCATCCTCATCGACGACGAAAACCTCCCTTGGGAGCGCGCCTGGGGCATCGTCACCAAGGTCTTCGGCTACACCAACCACACCCTGCTCCCCGAAGCCCTCGAAAAATGGAGCGTCACCCTCTTTGAACGCATCCTCCCCCGCCACCTCCAGATCATCTACGACATCAACAGCCGCCTCATGCAGACCGTCGAGACGCGCTGGCCCGGCGACGTGGAAAAAAAACGCGCCTGCTCCCTCATCGACGAACAAGGCGTGAAATCCGTCCGCATGGCCGGCCTCTCCGTCGTCGCCTCGCACGCCGTCAACGGCGTCGCCGCGCTCCACACCGAACTGCTGAAAAAACACCTCTTCCCCGAATACGACGCCCTCTTCCCCGGACGTTTCCAGAACAAAACCAACGGCATCACGCCCCGCCGCTGGCTCCTCGACTGCAACCCGCGCCTCTCCGCCCTCATCACCCGCACCCTCGGCCACGAACGCTGGGCGCGCGACCTCGACCTGCTCCGCGGCCTCGAAAAACACGCCGCCGCCGCCGCCTTCCAGCAGGAATTCATGGCCATCAAGCGCGCCAACAAACTGGACCTCGCCGCCCTCATCAAAACCGAATGCGGCATCGAAGTCTCGCCCGACGCGCTCTTCGACGTGCAAATCAAGCGCCTCCACGAATACAAACGCCAGCACCTGAACCTCCTCCACATCCTCGCGCTCTACCGCCGCCTCCTGCAAAACCCCGCGCTCGACATCATCCCGCGCGTCTTCATCTTCGGCGCGAAAGCCGCCCCCGGCTACGACCTCGCGAAAAACATCATCCGCGCCATCAACATCATCGGCGACCACATCAACCGCGACCCGCGCATCGGCGGAAAAATCAAGGTCGTCTTCCTCCCCAACTACCGCGTCTCGCTCGCCGAGTGCATCATCCCCGCCGCCGACCTCTCCGAGCAAATCTCCACCGCCGGCAAGGAAGCCAGCGGCACCGGCAACATGAAACTCGCCCTCAACGGCGCGCTCACCATCGGCACCCTCGACGGCGCCAACGTCGAAATAAAAGAGGAGGTCGGCGACGAAAACATCTTCATCTTCGGCCTCACCGTCGGGGAGGTCGAGGCGCTCCACGCGAAAGGCTACCGCCCCCGCGAACATTACGAACGGGACGGGGAACTCCGCGCCATCGTGGACTGGCTCGGCTCGAACTATTTCACGCCCGGCGAAAACGGCGCCTTCACGCTCACGCAACGCAGCCTGCTCGACGGCGGCGACCCGTTCCTCGTGCTGGCCGATTTCCGCGCCTACAGCGACTGCCATGCCCGCGTGGACGCAAAATACCGCGACCGGACCGCCTGGGCGCGCAGCGCGATCCTGAACACCGCGCGCGTCGGCAAATTCTCCAGCGACCGCACCATCCGCGAATACGCCGCCCAAATCTGGAACCTCCCCGCCGTGCGGGTGGCTTGAGGGCGGGCGGCGCGACCCGTCGCGCCGCCGTTCCAAGCGAAGCGGGAAGCCTGGCAATCCGCCGCCGCCGCGCCTTCGCGAAGCCCTGAATTTTAACCCGCATAGTGGCGGGACGCCCGTGCCACACAATCCCGCCGGACGCGTCCCATCAGTTAAATTTCAAAATGCTCCACGCAAAGCGCGTGTGTGTTTTGGCATTTGGAATTTTTTTGGGATTTGGGATTTCGTGATTTGGGATTTGCGCGTGCGAAGCGCGCGCCTACGCCGCGAAACGGGGGCGGGGCGCCGGCGCGATGGCGGGCGGGCGCGCGCGGCGTGGCAGCGTGATCGTGAGGATGCCGCGGTTCAGCTCCGCCGCGATGCCGTCGTGATCGTAGCCGCGGCCGATGCGCAGCCGGAGCAGATAGTCGAGCTGCGCGTTTTCCAAGTGGAGCGCCTTCCAGTTGTCGCGCACAAAACGGGCCTTGCGCGCGGTCACGGTGAGGTCGGGGCCGCGCGCGGTGATCTCCACGCCGGACGCGTCAACCCCGGGCACGTAAACCGTGAGCCGCATCGCGTCGCCCTGCTCCG
>JAITDF010000458.1 GCA_031282705.1 Opitutaceae bacterium
TTGGGGCGTAGGGCAAGCGTCCCGCTTGCCATTCCGGGGCGGCGCGCTTTGCGCACCGTCAGGCAAGCGGGACGCTTGCCCTACGTTTTCCGTGGGTTCCTCGCTGCGCTCGTCACCCACGGCCAAGGGCTGCCACCCCTTCGGGGCGAAATCCGCCGACGCCGGTGCCTGCCGCCCCTCCGGGGCTGAAACGCTGCATCCCTCCGGGGCTGAAAAGGTCAATCACTGTCGCCGCTTCGCGGAGGCGCGATGTGAAATCCATTCAAAATAGCGGGGAACAAAGAGGAAAAGGAAGGGGCGGACGGGCTGGCATCACGGCATCACGCGCCTTTCCTGTTGAAGCTTGCGCCCGAAATGCGCAACCCTCTCCACTAACATCTTCGCACCACCTCAATGTATTTTTTAGCCGCCTTCAACATTTGGGAAGTTTTTCTCCGCTGCGACATCGTCGGCCAGGTCATCACCGCCGGGCTCGCCCTCTCCAGCATCATCGCATGGGGCGTCATGCTCGGCAAACGCAATGACCTGCGGCAACTCCGCCACCTCAACCTCGCCTTCGAGCAGCACCTCCGCGACCAGCGCACGCTGCTCGACCTGCCCGAATCCTACCGCAACAAGCGCGCCATCCCCTACGGCGACCTCTTCGCCGACGCCATCGACGCCTACCGGCGCGCCGCCGAAATCGGAAAACAAAAGGGCATCGACACCGCGCAATACCGGCTCGAACACACCGAAAACGCCCTCCAGCGCGCCCTCGCCCGCCAGGTGCTCCGCTACGAATCCAGCATGGTTTTTCTCGCCTCGATTGTCTCCGGCGCGCCCTTCATGGGGCTGCTCGGCACGGTGTGGGGCGTCATGGAGGCGTTTAACGCGATCCACCTGAACCAGGCCGCGAGCATCCAGACCCTCGCCCCCGGCGTTTCCGCCGCGCTCCTCACCACCATCGCCGGCCTGGTCGTCGCCATCCCCTCGGTCTTTGGCTACAATTATCTTTTCGCGAGCAACAAACGCCTCATCACCGAGCTCGAAAACTACGCCAGCTCCCTCGCCGATCGCATCGAACTCGAATCGCAATGACCGCGCCCCGCCGCCGCCAGCCACTCAACCTTAACCTTAAACTTAAACTCTGATGTTACGCAGTCGGCAGATTTTGGCAGGGCGGTCTCGCCGAGACCGCCCTGCCAAAACTGGCCGCCGCGTAACCTCAGTTAAACTTAAACTCTAAACTCCTTCCCCCTTGGCCCGCACCCGCAATTTCAGGCGTCCCCGCCAGTCGCTCCCGATTTCGGAGATGAATCTCACCAATCTCATCGACCTCGGGTTCACGCTGCTGATCATCTTCATGATTGCGACCCCGCTCATCAACCAGGAGCAGACCATCCCGGTAAACCTTCCCGTCGAATCCAAAAGCTCTCAAATCAAGCCCGGCAAAGACACCCGGTTTGTCGCCATCACGCTCAAGGCCGACGGCAGCTACCACATCGACAACACCCGCGTGAGTTTCGCCGATCTTGAGTTGCGCCTCCGCGCGCTCGGCGCGACCCCGAAGACCACCGTCATCCGCATCCGTGCCGACGGCAACGTCCCGTATCAGAAAATCATCACCCTGCTGGACGAGCTGAAAAAAAACAACCTGAGCAAGATCACCTTCGACACGCAGGCGGGGAGTTGAGGGCGAAGTGGAGGCGGCATCCCCGCCGCTTCGTTAATCGCGCTCTTCAGGCGGGGTGTAATTGCGATTGGTAGCAGAAGTTAACAACTGATGTTACGCGGCTCTGACGTACCGCAGACTTCCAAGTCTGCTCCGGAGCTCATGCCTGATTGCGGGTTCGCGGCCAGGCGTGAGTTTTAAGCAGGTTTGGAAACCTGCGGTACGACGGAACCGCGTAATATCAGCTGCGTAACCTCAGTGAGCCATTATTACGGCGCCTTTTCCGCGCCGATGGGCGGCGGCGGCGGGGCGGGTGGCGGCAGAGGCGGCGGCAATGTCAGCACCGGCGGCACCGGCGGCGGGGCCGGCGGCGGCGGCGGGGCGATGTCGATTTTCACGGGCGCGGACGCGGCGGACGGCGGCTTTTTCTTTTCGGCCTCATCGGCGGGTTGTTTTGCAAGCTCCGCCGCGCGCTTTTCGGCGGCGGCGATGAGGTCGGGGCGTTTGCCCTTGGCCAGAAATTCGCGGAGCCGCTGCTCGCCGGCGACGGCCTCGGGATTTGTTTTTGCCGCGAGGATGAGCCAGGCGAGGCCTTCGGTGTAATCGCGCTTCACGCCGCGGCCGGTGGCGTAGGCGGCGCCGAGGTTGTGCCGCGCCTCGCTCACGCCGGCGGCGGCGGCGAGGCGGTAGTAGTTGAGCGAGGCTTCGGGGTTTTGCGGCGTGATCTCGCCGTCGGCGTAGATTTTGCCGAGGCGGAAGGCGGCGCCGGCGTGGCCGCGGGCGGCGGCGGTCTCCAGATGGAGCAGGCCGCGGGTGATGTTTTTTTCCACTTGGTCGGCACCGGTGAGTTGCATCTGGCCAAGCTCGAAGCAGGCCTCGGGTTCGCCGGCGTCGGCGGCTTGCCTGAGGGCGTCGAGGCCGGGCCAGCGCCGGTCGTCGCCGCCGGTCGTGGAAATGAGTTTTGGCGCGGCGTCGCCGGCGGCGGCGCCGCCGGTGGCGTTGGCGCTGGCGCTGGCACCGGCGGGGTTGGCCGCTGTTGCGGCGGCGCGGGCGGCGGGCGGTTTTTTCGCGGCTCCGCCTTTTTCCGGCGCGGCGCCGAGGGCGAGGGCGAGCGCGGGAAGGGCGGCGGGCAGAAGCAGGCGGGCGCACAGGCGCGGCCGGCGGCGGTGGAGCGGTTTGTTTTTTGCAAACATGAGGTGTCCGCGTGGTGGCATCCGCCGGGGGGGGCACCGGGGCGCGTCAGACTTTCAGGCGCTGCAATTTCGCGTTCGCGGCGGTCATGTCGCGGCAGGCGGGGGCGGGTTTTTCGCCTTTTGCGCCCGTTTTATTCGGCGGGCGCATCTCCGCCCCCGGTGATGCTGGTGCCGCCGGTGACGGTGACTTTTTCCAGCACGGTCTGGATGATCCTGTCGGCCAGTTCGGGTTTGTCGCGGAGCATCTGCTTGGCGGCGTCGCGGCCCTGGCCGATGAGTTCGCCCTGGTAGGAGATCCACGCGCCTTTTTTCTCCAGCACCTTGTGCTCGATGCCGAGGTCGAGGATGGAGCCGACGCGCGAGATGCCCTCGTCATACATGATGTCGAATTCGCATTCGGTGAAGGGCGGGGCGACCTTGTTTTTGACGACTTTGATTTTCGTGCGGTTGCCCACGATCTTGCCCTCGGGGGTCTTGATCTGCTCCTTGCGGCGGATGTCGATGCGGATGGAGGCGAAGAATTTCAGGGCGCGGCCGCCGGAGGTGGTCTCGGGGTTGCCGAACATGACGCCGATTTTTTCGCGAATCTGGTTGGTGAAGATGCACACGCAGTTGGTCTTGCTGACGACGGCGGTGAGGCGGCGCATGGCCTGGCTCATGAGGCGGGCTTGCGCGCCCACGGTGGCGTCGCCCATCTGGCCGTCGAGCTCGGCTTTCGTGGTGAGGGCGGCGACGGAGTCGAGGATGATGATGTCGATGGAGTTGGAGCGGATGAGCGTCTCCATGATATTGAGGGCGTCCTCGCCGGAATCGGGCTGGGAGACGAGGAGGTCGTCAAGGTTCACGCCGACGATGCGGGCGTATTTCGGGTCGAGGGCGTGCTCGACGTCGATGAAGGCGGCGAGGCCGCCGCGTTTCTGGGCCTCGGCGATGGCGCTCAGGCAGAAGGTGGTTTTGCCGGAGGATTCGGGGCCGTAGATTTCGATGATGCGTCCGCGCGGGAGGCCGCCGACGCCGAGGGCGAGGTCGATGGCGATGGAGCCGGTGGAGATGGTCTCGACCTGCATGGTGTGCGCGTCGCCGAGGCGCATGATGGAGCCTTCGCCGAACTGCTTGGTGATGGAGGAGACGGCGAGGTCGAGGTTTTTGCGGGCGGCGGCGTCAAGCGTGGCGGGCGTGGCGGCGTCGGTTTTGGCGGGGGAGGCTTTGGCCATGGCGGTGTGGATTGTGCGGTTGGGTTGTCTTGGTTGAGAAGGTGAAAGGCCGGACAATGCGCGCGGGCCCGCGGGGCGGCAAGCGCGGAGTGGCCGTTATTTTTCCCTCCTTTGCCGATGGGAACCGCCGGATTTTGGAGATTCACTGAGGGCACGGCGCGGAAGCGGGCGGGAAAACGGGGGCGGATTTCGGGGCGGATGGGGAAACTTGCCTTTGCGGCGCGAGGGCGGCAGGGTGTGGCCTCATTGCTCCGTCCGCGCATGGGATTCAACCAACACCTTCGTGCACTGGCAGGCGCCGTGTTTTGCGCGGCGGCGGGCTTTGCGTGGACGCTGAACGCCGGCGCCGGCGACCCCGGCGCGGCGGAAACCGGGCCGGCGCCGTCCGCGCCGGGACGCGATGCGGCCAGGGTGGCTCCGGGACGCGATGCGGCCGGCGCCGCGGGCGGGACGGCCCAAGCCGCCACGCCGCCGCCGCCACCACCACCATCGGCCGCCGCCAGGCCGGCGCCGGAGGAGCGACCGGTGCTTGAGCCGTCCGCGCTGCCGACCATCGCGATTGATCGCGGCCTCCCCGGAGGCGATGCGGCGCAGTCGCGCCGGGACGGGCGCAGTCCGGCCGGGGCGCAGCGCGCCGCGGTGGAGCGGCTGCGCGCGCAGAACTGGCTGCTCGATGGCGTGCGGCGGCGCGAGACGGAGGCGGAGTTGCGGCGGCGGGCGGCGGCGGCGGGCGGTTTTTCCCCGGACGACACGACGCGCGTGATGCAGGATTGGACGGAGGCCGAGGTGCAGGCGTGGCTGCTGAGCGGAAATATGCCCGAAAAACGTCCGCCGCCAGCAGCGTCCGCGGCGGGTGCCGCCGGTCATGATTCCGCGGCGGCGGGCGCGGGCGGCGGCGGCGAGGCAACCCGCGCAAACGCGGCAGGCGCGATGGGCGCGGCAGGCGCGACGGGAGGGACAG
>JAITDF010000463.1 GCA_031282705.1 Opitutaceae bacterium
GCGTGGCGGCACCCCCGGCCCCCGCCGCGTTTGCCTTGGGGGGCCGCGCGGGGGCCGCGCCCACACCGCCCTGCCAAAATCCGCCGACTGCGTAACAGCAGTTAGAGAGAAGAATTAAGGACAGGTTGAAAACATCACCCGGAGCCCGTCCCGCCAAGGCCCCTCCAAATACCCCGCACGCTTCCCTTCCGCGCGACGCCGGCGACGCCGGCCGCCACTTTGCCGCGATCAGATTTTTTCCAACCTTGCCAGACCGGGCCCGCCGCTGGCATTGATGACCGCCTTCCCACCATGCTCAACGCCGCTCCACTCAAGACCCTTGATCCGGAAATCCACGCCATCATCGCCGCCGAACTCGGACGGCAGCAAAGCCACATCGAGCTGATCGCCTCGGAAAACTTTGTCATGCCCGCCGTCATGGAGGCGCAGGGCAGCGTGCTCACCAACAAATACGCGGAGGGCTATCCCGCGAAACGCTGGTATGGCGGCTGCGAATTCGTTGACCAGATCGAGGCGCTCGCCATCGAGCGCGCGAAAAAACTCTTCGGCGCCGAGCACGCCAACGTGCAGCCGCACTCCGGCTCGCAGGCCAACTTCGCCGTCTATGCCTCCGTGCTCCGGCCCGGCGACAAAATCCTCGGCATGAACCTCAGCCACGGCGGGCACCTCACGCACGGCAACCCCGCCAACTTCTCCGGCAAGCTGTATCAGTTTGTCCAATACGGCGTGCGCGAGGCCGACGGCCTCATCGACTACGACGAGCTGGCCGCCGTCGCGCAGCGCGAGAAGCCGCGCATGATCACCGTCGGCGCCAGCGCCTACTCGCGCATCATCGACTTCGGGCGCATGGCGGAGATCGCCCGCGGCTGCGGCGCGTGGTTGTTCGCCGACATCGCGCACATCGCCGGGCTCGTCGCCGCCGGCGCGCACCCCTCGCCGGTGCCGTTCGCCGATTTCGTGACGACGACCACGCACAAGACCCTGCGCGGCCCGCGCGGCGGCCTCATCCTCTGCAAGGCCGCGCACGCCAGGGCCGTCGATTCCGCCGTGTTTCCCGGCGCGCAGGGCGGCCCGCTCATGCACGTCATCGCGGCCAAGGCCGTGTGCCTCGGCGAATGCCTCAAGCCGGAGTTCAAGGACTACGCGAAAAAAGTCGTCGCCAACACCGGGGCGCTCTGCGCGGCGATGGAGCGGCGCGGCTACAAGATCGTCTCCGGCGGCACCGACAACCACCTTTTCCTCGTCGATCTGCGCGCCAACCTGCCCGAACTCACCGCGAAGAAGGCGCAGGAGACGCTCGACCTCGCCAACGTCACGCTCAACAAAAACACCGTCCCCTTCGAGACCCGCTCGCCGTTCCAGGCCTCGGGCCTCCGCATCGGCGGCGCGGCCGTGACCTCGCGCGGCATGGGCGAGGCCGACATGGACGAGATCGCCGGCATCATCGACCTCGTGCTCAAGGCCATCGGCACCGCCGGCGAACCCGCCGCCATCGCCGGGGGCAGGCAGCGCGTCCTCGCGCTCACCGCGAGGCATCCGCTGCCGTATAAATTCTGACCGGCGCAATAATGCGCCCGCGCCGATGCGCCCGCGCCGCGCGATTTGCCGCGCTTCGCTGTTTCATCGGAAACAGCAAGGTGCCTTCCTCCGGCTCGATCCTGCACAACTGATGTTACGCGGCGGCCAGTCTTTTGGCAGGCTTTTGGCAGGGCGGTCTCGCCGAGACCGCCGTCGTTTGCCTCGTGGTGCTCGCGGCGGTCTCGCCAAGACCGCCCTGCCAAAAAACCTCTCCTGCGTAACATCAGTTAGGTCATTAAAGTCCTTGATACTCCCCCACCCCCTCCCGCCATGAGCAAAGAACAAGACCGCAACCTCACCCGTGACATCATCGCCACGCAAATCCCCAGCGGGGAAAAACAACTCCTGGCCGCCGGCACGCGCATCCACCTGCACCAGACGCTCGGCGGCAGCCACACCGTGCAGACCGGCTCCGGCCTCTACCGCATCGACGGCCGGGACGGCGACGCCCTCGGCGAACCCGCGGGTGACGACACAGTCCGCGCCGCCACGCTGGAGGACGGCACGCCCGACCCCGGCGCGATCTGGGAGCAGCTCAAAAAAGTCTATGACCCCGAAATCCCGGTGAACATCGTTGACCTCGGCCTGGTGTATTCGATGGACATCGAAAAACTCCCGCCCGCCGCCGCCGGTGATGCCGCCGCCGGTGCCACAAACACGGCCGCCGCTCCCGCCGCCGATGCCGCCGCCCCGCCCGTTGCCGCCGGCCCCGCTCCCGCCACCGGCGCAAACGCCGCCGCCCCCGCAGACGCCGCCGATGCCGCCGCCGGTGATGCCGCCGCCGCCCCCATGCCCGGTCGCAATCCGCAATCCCCAATCCCCAATCCGCAATTCCCTCCCGCCCCCGCCTGCAAGGTCAATGTCACCATCACGCTGACCGCCCCCGGCTGCGGCATGGGGCCGGCGATTGCCGGGGACGTCCGGGAGAAGGTCCTCCTCGTCCCCGGCGTCCGCGAAGCCGACGTGAGGATCACATGGGAGCCGCCGTGGAACCAGTCGATGATCAGCGAGGAAGGCAGGATGCAGCTCGGCCTGATCTGAGCGAGGCCTTAATAAGATGACATGAGGTGGCCAGGCTGGCGGGAAACGCGCAACCTGACCACGATATGCATACTGCTATCAACCTAAATTCCGCGGTTGAAACATATTTTTCAATTGCGGAGCAGTTGAATATTAACATCGCAATATATTCCATATTAAAATCTGATGTTACGCGAAAGAGCCCATTCTCTTTCCTCTTTCTCTTTCTCCCGGCCCACACCTGACGAAAGAAGAAAGAGAAAGAGGAAAGAAGGTTCGTCGCTTATATAGAGAGCCCGTGAAGCCTCGGAGCAGCGGTGGTCAGCCCCGAAGGGTCGGTTTTCAGCCCCGAAGGGGCGTCGGCATTTAGCCGTGGGTGACGAGCGCAGCGAGGAACCCACGGAAAACGTTAATAGAAACCCAAGCCCCGAAGGGGCGGCAGCGCGCGCCGTTCGCGTCATCGCATTTCCCCGCCCTTTCCTTGCTGCCGCCCCCTCGGGGCTCGTTTTTTTCTTGATGGATTCCGTGGGTTCCTCGCTGCGCTCGTCACCCACGGCTAAAAGCCGCCGCCCCTCCGGGGCTGAAACACCGCTGCTCCTCCGGGGCCGAAAAGAACAAGCACTGTCTCCGCTTCCGCGTCCCATCAGTTAGGAACTGATGGGACGCAGTCGGCAGATTTTGGCAGGGCGGTCTCGCCGGGACCGCCGTCGTTTGCCTCGTGGTGCTCGCGGCGG
>JAITDF010000480.1 GCA_031282705.1 Opitutaceae bacterium
CGAACGACGGCGGTCTCGGCGAGACCGCCCTGCCAAAATCTGCCGACTGCGTAACATCAGTAAATCATGGGAAAAGTGACAAAAATCAACCTGACCCCTTCTGCATTGCCCACCCCTTCTGCATTGCCCTCCAACTTCTGCAAAGCGGCGCGCCTGGGCGGCGCGCACGGCGCGCGCCGACGGCGGGTTGGGCGGACGGCGCGAGGCCGAGCGCGCCGGTCATCACGCCAAACAGGTCCGTGTTTTGCATCAGCCCGCGGACGGGTTCGCTGCCGGGGCCGATGGCGGCGAGTTCGACGTAGTCGGCGGTGTGGGCGACGCCGTTCCATCCGATGGAGGTG
This sequence comes from Opitutaceae bacterium, assembly GCA_031282705.1. Taxonomy (GTDB): domain Bacteria; phylum Verrucomicrobiota; class Verrucomicrobiia; order Opitutales; family Opitutaceae; genus Termitidicoccus. The sequence continues at coordinate 342 of JAITDF010000480.1, forward strand.
TGGTTGGAGAGCAACTGGCCCAGCGTGATGAGCGGGTGGTTGCGCACGCGGTAGCCTTCGCGCGGCGAGGAGGCGTCCTGCAAGGCCCGGCGGAGCAGGCTGATTTCGTCGTCGGGCAGGGCGATGCCGGTGGCGGTTTTCACGCGTTCGCGAATCGCGTCCGGCGTGCTCCCGGCGGAGAGGCCGTCGAGCACCCAGGCGTTGGTCCGGCGGAAGCCCGCCAGGCGCTCGAAGCACTTCCGGGTGTCCCCGTAGCTGCCGCCGCGGAGGTCGAAGCCGCCGCCGCTGCCGTTCAGGCCGGGGTTGGCGTTGCCGTGGTCGGTCGTGAGGAGGACGAGGGTGTCGTCGCGGGCGGCGGCGAAGTCGAGGGCCGCGCCCGCGGCGGCGTCGAAGTCGAGCTGTTCGTGAATCAACGCCGCGATGTCGTTGGCGTGCGCGGCCATGTCCACCCGCGCCCCTTCGATTTGCATCAGGAAGCCGCCGGGGTGCGCGGCCATGCGCGCGATGGCGGCGCGGGCCAGCCCGGCGAGCGAGGGGACGGCGGCGGCGGCGGGCGCGGCGGCGGCCTTGCGGTCGAGGACGTAGGGGAGGTGGTCGTGGTCGAAGAGGCCGAGCAGGCGGCCGGCGGGCGGTGCCGCGAGGAGGGCGGCGCGGTCGCGCGCGACGTGGTATCCGGCTTCTGAAAACGCGGAGAAAAGGTCGCGTTTGTCCGTGCGTTTTCCGGGGTCGAAAAAACAGGCGCCGCCGCCGAGCAGCACGTCGTAGCGGGCGTCGAGGTATTGGAGCGCGATGTCCGGCTCGTCCACGCGGGATTCGGCCATCGCGCCGAATGCCGCCGGCGTGGCGTGGGTGATGCGCGCCGAGGTGACCAGGGCGGTGCCGATGCCGGCGGCGGCGGCGCGGCGGAGGATGGGGGTGTGCAGGCGCCCGTCGGGCGTGCGGTTGAGCGCGCCGTTTTTGACCTTGAGGCCGCAGCTCCAGGCCGACGCGGCGGCGGCGGAATCGGTCACGAGGGAATCGGCCGGGCGGGTGTCCACCGCCGCGCGGCGCGTGTCGGGGTGCTCCCGATACAGGCCGAGCCAGCGCGTGCCGCGGCCTTCGAAGCAGCGCAGGTAGTGCTCGGCCATCGCGAGGGTGCCCATGCTCATGCCGTCGGCGACGAGCAGGATGACGTTGCGGGCGCGGCGCCGTCCGGGGCGGGCGGTGTCCGCGGCGGGCGCCGTGGCGTGCGCGCGGGTGGAGGCCGCGGCGGGCAGCCGGGTTGAAAACAAAGCGGAGCCGGCGATGGCGGCGCGGAGGAAATCCCGTCGGTTGAGCGGTGACATGGGGCCATGTTCGGGCGGGCAGGTGACGGATGCGGTGCATTCCGGTGAAGAACAGGCAAATTTGACTCATGCGCTGACGTCACGCGGCGGCGTCGGCGCGGCGGCGCGGGATGCGGCGGCGCGGGATGCGGGGGCGAGAGATGCGGAGCGCGGCGGACTGCGGAGCGCGGCGCAGGCTTACAGGCCTGCCCCGGCGCGCATGCCTGGTTGCGGGGCTTTTGCGGGCTTTCGCGGGCCTTCGGCCCGGGCAGGTTTGGTTCCGGGCGAAGCGAGAAGCCTGACAACCTGCGTTACGTCACGCCACCGCGCCGCCAGCCGGTCGCAACGCCTGCTGACTTACCGCAGACTTCCAAGTCTGCTCCCGAAAACGCGCGCGGCGCGCGTCACGCGGAGGCGGGGGCGCGATAAACGCCGGCGGAGAGGTCGCGGGCCTTGGCACCGATGACCGCGGGGATGTTTTCGCGGTGGTCGAGGTGGTCGCGGATGCAGTTGACCAGCGCGCTGCCGACCACGGCGCCGTCGGCGTGCGCGGCCACGGCGGCGACGTGCGCGCGGGTGGAGAGGCCGAAGCCCACGGCCACGGGCGGCGCGGCGCGGGCCTTGATGCGGGCCACGGCCTGGGGGATGCCGGCGGCGAGCTGGTCGCGCACGCCGGTCACGCCTTCGCGCGAGGCGTAGTAGATGAAGCCGGTGGCGGCCCTGCCGATGATTTCGATGCGCGCGTCGGGCGTGGTGGGCGCGACGATGAGCACGGTTTTCAGGCCGTGGCGCGCGCAGGCGGCGGCGAACTCGCCCGATTCCTCGGGGGGCAGGTCGAGCACCAGCATCGCGTCCAGGCCGGCTTCGCGCGCGCGGCGCACGCTGGTGTCCACGCCGTGCGTGAAGACGAGGTTGTAATAAGTGTAGAAGACCAGCGGCGCGCCGGGGAACTCCGCGCGGAGGCGGCGGACGAGCGCGAGCACGCTTTCCGAGGTGGCGCCGGAGGCGAGGGCGCGTTGCGCGGCGAGCTGGTTGGTGAGCCCGTCGGCGAGCGGGTCGGAGAAGGGCACGCCGAGTTCGAGGATGTCCACGCCGTTTTGCAGCACGGCGCGGGCGGCGGCGAGGGAGGTGTCGAAATCGGGATCGCCGGCGCAGAGGTAGGCGATGAAACACGCGCGATTTTCCGAACGGGCCCGGGCAAAGGTTTGTGCGATGCGATCCATGCCCGCGATAGAAGAGGCAACAAGTGACAGGTGGCAAGTGACAAGAAGACAGCGCGCGCTTTGCCTCCCGCCACTTGCCGCTTGCCACTGATGGGACGCGGAAGCGTCCGTTTTCGTCCATCGTCCATCGTCCATCGTTCTTCTTTCTTCTCTTTCTCCCGGCCCGCATCTGACGAAAGAGAAAGACGAAAGAGAAAGAGGAACGATAAAGAGAACGGACGCTTCCGTGTGACATCAATTATTTCACCCCGAAATTCACCGTCAAATCCACCAGCTCCGACTTGCTGCCGATGCGCGCGGGGAAGCCCCACAAGCCCAGGCCCGAGGTCACGTAAATCTGGTAGCCGCCCTTGCGCCCGTGGCCGTAATGAAACTCATACATCCACGGCACGACCCAGGTGACCGGCCAGATCTGGCCGCCGTGCGTGTGCCCCGACAGCTGCAAGTCCACGCCCGCCGCCGCCGGCTCGCCAAGGTCGCGCGGCTGGTGGTCGAGCACGATGACCGGCAGCGAACGGTCGAGCGGCGCGAGCAGCCCCGCCATGCTCTTGCGCCGGCGGTCGTCCTCGCGCCCGACGAGGTAAAACGCATCCGCGATCTTCACCGCCCGGTCGCGCAGCACGCGGATGCCCTGCGCCTCCATCCACGCGGTGCAGGCATCCGCCCCCGCATAGCGCTCGTGGTTGCCGAGCACGGCGTAAACCCCGAGCGGCGCGCGCAGTTTTTTCAACTCCCCGCCCATGTTTTCCCGGATGAGCGGGGCGAGGTGGCTGTCCACCTGGTCGCCGGGCAGCAGGATGATGTCGGGGCCGAGCGCGTTGATGCGGCGCACATAATCGGCCAGCCGTTTGCGCCCGATGGTCTCGCCCAGGTGCATGTCGGACGCGACGACCGCGCGCAGCACGCGCAGCCGCCCGGCGGGCTTCGCGATGTCGATGGTCACGCGCGTCGTGGCCGGGTTGATGAAATGCCAGTATCCCCCGGCAAAAATCGCCGGCACCGCGACGATGGAAAACACCAGCGCGGCGACGCGCGCCCGCCCCGGATGCCTTTTCACCCACGCCGGGAAAATGCGGAACCTCCGGTCGGCAAGCCGCAGCGCGTCGAAAAAAAGCGCGAGGCAAAACCAATAGATGATCGCAAACCGCCACCCCGCCCCCGCGTGCTGCATCCAGCGGAAAAACGCCGTGTCCGCCACGCCGGAACGGCGCAGGAAGAACCCGAGAAACATCGACAGCGTCAGCCCGCCGAACCCCGCCGCCCACGCGACGCGCAGCCAGCGCCGGCGCGGCAGGGCCTGCCAGCCGCGCAGTCCCGTATAAAAACTCATGCCGAGAAACGCGGCGATGATCAGAAGGAAAAAAATCCGCATACCGGGACAATCAGTAGGGGGGATTGGGGAAAGATTGAAGAGCGAAACACCGGGATGCCCAAACAAAGGGCCCAAACAAAGGGCGCGGACAAAGGCGCGGGACAAAGGCGCGGGACAATGCGAGGCCGCCTCCCGCCTTCCCCGCCGCCCGCCCGCGCCTCCCGCGCCTCCGGCCACCACCCGCCGGAATCCAAAGCGCCGCCGGCTCCTTCTTTCCTCTTTATTCTTTCTCTTTCTCTTTCGTCCTGATGGGACGCGGCGGCCAGTTTTGGCAGGGCGGTGTCGCCCAGACCGCCGCGAACACCCCCAGGCACACGACAGCGGTCT
>JAITDF010000496.1 GCA_031282705.1 Opitutaceae bacterium
CCGCCGCCTTCGCCACCGCCGCCGCCGCGCCGGACGCGCCCGCCGCCGCCGACATCGGCTGGCGCGACTTCTTTGGCGACGAACGCCTCCGCCGCCTCCTCGCCCTCGGCCTCGAAAACAACCGCGACCTCCGCGTCGCCGTGCTCCGCGTCGAGCAAGTCCGCGCCCAATACCAGATCGAACGCTCCGCCCTCCTCCCCGGCATCGGCGCCAGCGCCGCCGGCACCCGCCAGCGCACCCCCGCCGACCTCACCGGCGCCGGCCGCGCCATCACCTCCGCCCAATACAGCATCGGCGCCGGCATCACCGCCTACGAACTCGATTTCTTCGGGCGCGTGCGCAACCTGAAAACCGCCGCGCTGGAAAACTACCTCGCCACCGACGAAGGCCGCCGCGCCGCGCAACTCGCCATCGTCGCCGCCATCGCCACCCAATACCTCAACGAACGCTCCGCCGACGAACAACACGCCCTCGCCCGCGAAACCCTCAAAATCGCCGAGGACTCCTATAACCTCGTGAAACACCGCCACGACGCCGGCACCGTCTCCGAACTCGACCTGCGCACCACCGAGACGCAAGTCTTCGCCGCCCAGGCCGCCCTCGCCGAATCCGCCCGCCAGCGCGCCCTCGCCGGCCACGCCCTCGCGCTCCTCCTCGGCGCGCCCCTCCCCGACGACCTCCCCCCGCCCGCGCCCCTCGGCTCCCAAAACCTCCGCGCCGCCCTGCCCCCCGGCCTCCCCTCCGGCCTGCTCGCCCGCCGCCCCGACATCCTCCAGGCCGAGCACGCCCTCCGCTCCGCCAACGCCAGCATCGGCGCCGCCCGCGCCAACTTCTTCCCCTCGATCACCCTCACCGCCTTCGGCGGCACCGCCAGCGCCGAGCTTGACGGCCTCTTCAAGACCGGCTCCGGCATGTGGAGCTTCGCGCCGAAAATCACCCTCCCCCTCTTCACCGCCGGACGCAACCGCGCCCTGCTGCAATCGGCCCGCGCCGCGCAGCAAATCACCGTCGCGCAATACGAAAAAACCGTGCAGACCGCCTTCCGCGAAGTCGCCGACGCGCTCGCCTCGCGCGAATTGTTTGCCGGGCAAATCACCGCGCAGGAAAACCGCGTCGCCGCCGAGCAACGCCGCTACGAACTCTCCGACCTCCGCTACCGGCAGGGCGTGGACAACTACCTCGTCGTCCTCTCCGCGCAACAGAACCTCCACAGTGCGCGGCAGGGCCTCATCCAGGTCCGCCTCGCCGAACTCGCAAACCACGTCCAGCTCTACAAAGCCCTCGGCGGCGGCTGGCAGGAAACAACCGCCGCGCCACCCGCCGCCAAATAAACACATGACGCTGCCGCGCCGGAGTCTGACGTACCGCAGACTTCCAAGTCTGCTTCAAACCTCACGCCTGCTTGCGGATTTGTTTCCGGGCATGGGTCCGGTTGCGGGCCTCCGGCCCGGAAGCAGGTTTGGAAACCTGCGGTACATGGCGCTGCCGCGCCGGTGTCTGACGTACCGCAGACTTCCAAGTCTGCTTCAACGCTCACGATTGGTTACTGGCTCGTTTTCGGGCCTGGCTTCTTTCGGGCCTCCAGCCCGAAGCAGGTTTGGAAACCTGCGGTACGTTGGCGCTGCCGCGCCGGTGTCTGACGTACCGCAGACTTCCAAGTCTGCTTCAAACCTTACGCCTGCTTGCAGGTTCGTTTCCGGGATCGGGCTCCTTGCGGGCCTCCGGCCCGGAAGCAGGTTTGGAAACCTGCGCTGCATCAGTCCTCAAAAAATTTTCTCTTTTCCGCTGTTGCCTAACCCCCCTCGCCCGACCATACTCATTCACATCCCCGAAACCCACCAAACACCATGAACACCATCGAACCTTCACCCTTTCGTGTGTTGCGCGAGTGTCAGGCCCGCTCGGCGCGCGAGCAGCAAATCCTCTCCGGGCGCGACTGGCTTTTTGTCAGCGCCCTCGTGCAATTCCTGACCGCCCTCTACCCGCTCTATTTGTGGGGGACGGGGCTGATGCTGGCGCATCACGACACGGCCTCGGCGTCGCCCGGGCACACGCGGGAGATCGCCTGCGGCATGCTGACCGTGAGCGCGATTCTGCTGCTCCTGTGGTGGTGGGCGAAATTCGCGCCCTTCCGCGCCGCGTGCATCGCGTTGTTGTTCTATCTCATGCTCCAGGGCTTTGCCGCCTTCCACCAGCCGCAGGACGTGCTTAACAGCCTCGTCTCGAAAATCCTCGTCTTGCTCGGCCTCCTCATGGCCGTGCGCACCGGCTACCGCCGCCGCCACTCGGCATGAGAAGATGGTGGCGGGCAGCGAGTGGATGGTAGCGAGCATGACAAACCACCCGACACCACCCGCCTCCCGACTGCCCGCCACTCGCCATCGACTGCAATCGACTTAAACGACTCCAGTCGATTGCAGTCGAAAAAACCACCACTCCCGCACCCGCCACCCGACTACTCGCCACTCGCCACTCGCCACTCACTACGTCCACATCATGAACACACCAACCCTTCTCAAAACCGAAACCCCCGACCTCACGCCCGACAGCGGCCCGGTCTGCCGCGGAGGCATGAAGGCGGCGTTTTATTCCATCGTCGCGCTGTTTGCGGGCGTGGTCTCGATCGCGCTGCTCCTGCGGCATGCCGCCGTTCACGCGCGGACTCCCGCCACGGTGTTTTTCGGGATTCCCGCCGCGGTGTTCCTGTGCCTTGCCGCGTGGGGATTCTGGAAGGTGTATTCCGCATGGCGCGCCACGCGGAACGACGCGCCCTACTCCCGCGCCGTGCTCGCCGGCGAGCTCGGCTTCGACCTGCTCTGCACCTGCCGCGACGTCGTGGCGGCGGCGTTTTTCCTGCCCGATTCGACCCGGCGCGGCGGCACGATGCGCCTGCTTGTGTTTCTGGAAAACTACGCCTCGCGCCACCGCGTCGCGAACCTCCGGCTCGGGCACCTGCCCGGCCTTGGCCGGCCCGAGGCGACCCTCACGCGCCTGCACCTCGCCGCCGGGCAGGCGGCGGTGTATTGCCTGCCCGTCCGCGTGAGCCCCGGCCTCGCGCCGGGCAATCACCATCTCTCCGTGCGGTTGTGGATGGATTGCCCGTCCGGCGCCGGGCAGCGGCTTCCCGGCTCGCGCCGCCACATGTTTGACGCCCGCATGACCCGCATCGCCGCGCCGTTCGACGTGGCGGAGGACATGGCGCCGTCCGCGGAGGCGGACGCGCCTTTGCCGGCGCCGCGCTACATCTCGCTGGCCTCGGTCAGCGAGCCGGCGCCGCGCATGGGCGAACTCCTCGCGCTCGTGGAGGAAACCGCCGCCCGCGAGCCGGCGGGGACGTGACGCCGGAAAAAGCGCGTCTTCCCTCGTGACGGCCCAAACCGCTTTCGCCGCGGGGCAATAAATCCCCCCGCCGCCCGCCGCCGCCGCCCGTTCCACGAGGTTCCAATCAGCAACCAGGCGTGAGGTTTGAAGCAGACTTGGAAGTCTGCGGTACGTCAGACACCGACGCGGGAGCGCCAACGTACCGCAGGTTTCCAAACCTGCTCCGGGCCGGAGGCCCGCAAGGAGCCCGAGCCCGGAAACGAACCCGCAACCAGGCGTGAGGTTTGAAGCAGACTTGGAAGTCTGCGGTACGTCAGACGCCAGCGCCACGACAGACCGCCGGCGCGGGAGCGCCATGTACCGCAGGTTTCCAAACCTGCTCCGGGCCGGAGGCCCGCAAGGAGCCCGAGCCCGGAAACGAACCCGCAAGCAGGCGCGGGGTTTGAGGCAGACTTGGAAGTCTGCGGTACGTC
>JAITDF010000562.1 GCA_031282705.1 Opitutaceae bacterium
TTCCGATCTCGCAGCTCGACGGCGAGGAAGAGGAAACTGTTGATCTCGGCGTCTTCGAAGCGACCGTGACTGTCGAACGCCAGCTCGGACGTGCCGTGAGTGGCGGATTGAACCTCGGAGTCGGTGAGCTGGAAGAGAAACTCGACGCGCCGCCAGTCGGAGACGAGGGCGCGTTCGCGATTGAGGGCGCCGGCCCGGTCGAAAGTGCCGAGGAAACCGGCGGCATCGGGGGAGCGGAGTTCCATGCGGCGCTCGCTCTCGTAGCCGAGGGTTTTGAGGAGGTCCAAGGACGCGTCGGCGAGCGGATGCGTGCCAAAGGCGGCGAGCGCGGCTTCGATGTTTCGGAGATGTTCAATGCGGATTTCGGACATGAGGAGGGGGCGGCCCGAAGGCCGCCAGATTAAGACCAAGGAGGAAAGTTAAGGTGAAGTAGGAACCGGGCAGACTATTTCAAGCGCGTGGGGAGGCCGGTTTGGAGGAGTGTGCGCATCTGCGTGATGGCGATTTCGTTGAGCATGCGCAGCCGCTCGGAGGCGGGCAAGCATTGACGGATGAGCACGGAATTGAGGCTCTCAAGATTGGTCAACACGACCAGTTGCTCCAGCAGGGCATGATCGCGGATGTTACCCTTGGCCTCGGGGTGGGTGTCGCGCCACTGTTTGGCGGTCTGGCCGAAAAGGGCGACGTTGAGCAAATCTGCCTCCTCGGCGTAAACAAAGGATGCCTGGGCCTTGGTGATGGCAGGAGGAATGAGGGTGTCGCGGATGGCGTCGGTATGGATGCGATAATTGATCTTGGACAGGGTGCGTTGAAGGTTCCAATCGAGCTTCAGCCGGTCGTTTTCGTCGGCCTTGAGGCGACGGAACTCTTTGACCAAGTATATCTTGAACTCCGGGCTGATCCACATGCCAAACTCAAAGGCAATGTCGGGGTGGGCATAGGTGCCGCCGTAGCGTCCCGAGGAGGCTTGCAGGCCGACGGCGCGGGTCTTCTCAACCCATTCCTTTACGCTGATCTTGTAGCTGTTGAGACCGGCCTGACTTTTAATTAGGGCGAATTCGCCATAATTAAACCGGGGATTGAAGACGGACTCCCAGATGCCGAGGAACTCGATGGTGTTGCGATTGCGCAGCCAGTCGGAAATGAAGAAATCACCATCCTTTGCCCGAAGCATATCGGTGAGGGAAATGTAATCGACGCCGTCTTTCGCAAGCACGGTGATGGAGGTTCCTTTGACATCGAAGGTGACGCGTTTGGTTTTGTTCATGAGGAATACGGTGGGTTCAGACAGAGGCGGTGGCGCCCGGGTGAAGCACCAACCAGGTGACGAGTTCGAATTCGGCTTCGTCGTTGCGGGGCTGCTCCTCGATGGACGGGAGGATGAACTGGCGGTTGTGTTGCAGGCCGGCGGCGAGTTTTTGCTGGAAGGTCGCGGTGACGGACTCGACGGCGGCGCGGATGAGGCGCGACTGGACGTCCATTTCGGCGCCGTTGGCGGTGGCGCGGTCGAAGAGGCGGCAGAGGTCGGCGTAGGGTTCGGTTTTGCCGAGGGCGAGTTCGCGGAAGAGGGTGAGGGTGGTTTTGACTTGCGTGTAGGCCAGGCGCACTTCGCCGTCGGCTCGCACGTAAACGAGGTAGTGCGGGGCGAGGGGGTTGAGCTTTTCCGTCCCGGTGGCGGGGTGCGCAGCGGCGGGGTGCGCGGTGGCAGAGAGTGCGGTGGCGGGGCGCGCGGCGGCGGCGCTTTTCTGGCGGAGGCAGAAGATGATGCCGCCGCCGGCGGCGAGCGGGATGTCGGCGCGGGCCGGGACGACGGCGTAGAGGCCGGGGGGGGCGTTTTCGAGCTGTTCGCGGTTGCGCTCCAGGAAGCGGAGGAGGTCGGCGCGGAAATCGTCGAGGGAGAAGTCGGCGAGCGTCACCGAGTCGTCCAAGTCTTCGAGGTCGAGGATTTCCTTGCGCATGCGTTCGAGCTGGCGGTCGCGCAGGCGGAGGTCGTCGGTGACGAGGTCTTCGAGTTGTTTTTCGTCGAGCGGGTTGTCGGTTTGGGTGGCGGTGAGATCGACGAGGGCCATGCGGGCTTCGACGCGCTGTTTGAGGTTGATGTAGCGGTCGAGGTTGGCGGTGGGCCAGAAGTTGATCAGGTGGACGGCGGTGGCGCGGGAGCCGATGCGGTCCACGCGGCCGAAGCGCTGGATGATGCGGACGGGGTTCCAGTGGATGTCGTAATTGATGACGGTGTCGCAGTCCTGGAGGTTCTGGCCTTCGGAGATGCAGTCCGAGGCGATGAGCACGTCCACCTGGGGCGCGGCGGGGTCGCCGGAGCGGCGTTTGGCGCGCGGGGCGAAGTCGGTGAGGAGCGCGGTGTAGTCGGAGCCGGGGGTGAGGGTGGAATCATTTTGGCCGCTGCCGACGACGAGGGAGGCGTGGACGCCGAGGTCCTTGCGCAGCCAGCGGTGCAGGTGGGCGTAAAGGTAGCGGGCGGTGTCGGCGTAGGCGGTGAAGACGAGCACCTTGCGGTTGGGGTGGCCGTCCTTGTCGAGCGGCGGGTTTTGGATTTTGGCGGCGAGGCGGGAGCGGAGTTCGGCGAGCTTGGCATCGCGTTCGGGCGTGACCGGCTTGGCGAGGCCGAGCAGGGTGTCCAGTTGGCGGCGGTCCTCGGCGAGGTGGGCGCGCCAGGCGTCGAGGTCCAGATGCGCCATCTTGAAGGTGACGCGGCGGCCTATTTCGAGGGCGGCGGCGAGTTCGGGGTCGTCGTCCTCGACCTCCTCGGGGGCGAGCACCTCGAAATCGAGATCGGGATTGTCGTCGCGACGGGCCTCGAAGACGGCCATGCGTTGTTCGAGGCGGACGATTTTTTCGAGGGTGGTGACAAGCGAGCGGCGGAAGGAGTCGATGGAGCTTTCGAGGCGCTTCAGCAGCGTGATGCGCATCATGTGGGTGAGGATGCGCTCGCGGCCTTGCTGCGTGAACCCGCCGATGCGCCGGGTGTAGCGCTCGACGGTCGCCGGAGGGAGGCTGGCGCGGAGGTGCTCGGCGGGGCGGAAGACCCAGAGCTTATACTCGGCGAGTTTTTCCGCAATCACGTCGTAGGCCGGGAACTCGCCGGCGGTGTCGATCTCGGGATAGAGGGAGACTGGCGGTATGCGGGCGGGAAAGCCGCCGAGCCGGGCCATCTCGGATTGGTAGTGGCGCGAGAGGTGGCGGCGGGAGCGGGCGATGGTGATGGCGTCGAGCAGCTTGATGAAGTCGCCGCCGAGGACGTGGATGAGGTCTTTTTTCTGGCGCTGTCCGGCGGGTTTTTTGGACCATTCGGTAAAGCGTTTTTGGGCCTCGCGGGTGGTCGCCTTGAGCGAGGGAATTTCGAGGGTGCCGGAGAAAAACGCGTCGGCGGCCAGGCCCTCCGGGGTGTCGCGCGCGACATCGCCGCCCGCGATGAACGAGAGCTGGTTGCGCAGGTCGGCGAGGGTGTTGTTCACCGGGGTGGCGGAGAGGAGGAGGACCTTGGTGCGCACGCCGGACTGGATGATGTCCTGCATGAGGCGCTGGTAGCGGCTGCGGCGCCCGGCGCCGTCTTCGCGGGGTTTGCCGAGGGCGTTGTTGCGGAAGTTGTGCGACTCGTCGATGACGACGAGGTCGAAGGCGCCCCAATGGAAGTCGCGGAGTTCCTGGACCGCGCCGGACGGCCCGCTTTCGCGCGAGAGGTCGGTGTGCGCAAGGACGGTGTAGCCGAAACGGTCGGAGGCGAAGGGGTTGTTTTTGCTGGCGGAGTAGGCGGGGTAGAGGTCCCAGTTGCCGCGCAGCTTGTTGGGGCAGAGGACAAGGGCCTTCTCGTTGCGCAGCTCGAAGTATTTGATGACGGCGAGCGCCTCGTAGGTTTTGCCGAGGCCGACGCTGTCGGCGAGGATGCAGCCGCCGCAGGTCTTGAGCTTGTTGATGGCGGATTTGGCCCCGTCTTTTTGGAAGGCGAAGAGCGATTGCCAAATGCCTGTCTCGGGGAGGCGGATGCGCTTCAGGTTGTCATCAATGTCGCGGCCTTCGTCGATGAAGCGGCGGAACAGCTCGAAGAGGGTCTTGAAGTAGATGAATTCGGGCGGCTGGTCGCGGTAAACCTGGAGCAGGTAGTCGAGGACGGCCTGCTTGACGTCCTCGACGCGGGTGGTGTCGTTCCAGAGTTCCTCGAACCACTGCCGGAGGTCGGCGCGGTCGCGGTTGCCGTCCACGACGAGGTTGAGTTCGACGTTGTTGTTGGCCGTGCCGAGACCGAGGCCGCGCGTGGTGAAGTTGGAGCTGCCGACGATGGCGGCGGAGACCTCGCCCCGGCGGATGTGGGACATTTTCCCATGCAGGAAGCCGGTGCGGGTGACGGAGCGGACCTCGACCTTGTCGCGAATCCAGGCGGCGCAAGCCTGGGCGATGTGGCGCTGGTTGAGGCTGGAAGCGAGGGCGAGCCCGTCGTCGCGGAGGACATAGGCCGCGCCGTCCTTGTGCCCGGGGTCGAGGTTGCGGATGAAGGCGGCCTCGCCGAAGAGGAGGCGGATGCGGCCAAGGTTATCCAGTTGGGACCGCAGCCTGTCGTAGGCAAAAACGGTGAAGTAGGCGGTGACCAGGTCCAAATCGGCCCCGGCCCTGAGATTACCGCGCAAGAAATCACCCACGAGCCCACGATGGTGGTTGTCACGCAGGTTGCTTTGGGAGATGGGGGTGGACACGTTCACACGCGAGCGATCTTTGTCTTTGTGTTTGGAAACCCGCAAGCTCGATAAGGCGGGCTCCCCGGACGCGGGTGCGATTCGATCTGATGGGAGTGAGAATCTGATGTTACGCGGAAGCGGAGACAGTGCTTGATCTTTTCGGCCCCGGAGGAACGCGGTGTTTCAGCCCCGGAGGAGCGCCAGGCACCGGTGTCGGCGGATTTTGCCCCGAAGGGGCGGCAGCATTTAGCCGTGGGTTCCTCGCTTCGCCCGTCATCCACGGCTAAAGGCTGACGCCCCTCCGGGGCTGACCACCGCCGTTGCCGCCCCTCCGGGGTTGAAAACACTGCATCCCTCCGGGGCTGAAAACGCTGCATCCCTTCGAGGTTGAAACGCTGCGACACTCCGGGGCTGGAAAGGTCAATCGCTGTCTCCGCTTCGCGGGCGGCGCGACAAGTCGCGCCGTCAAAAGCGGCGAGGACTCGCCGCACTCCAAAACAAGCCCGCCGCCGCCCCGTGATTATCGCCCGCCGCTCATGTCGCCCGCCTTTTATGGAGTGATGTT
>JAITDF010000648.1 GCA_031282705.1 Opitutaceae bacterium
GGCAGCACGGGCGTGTAGGTGACGGACTTGGTGGCGTTTTTCGAGCCGTCGTTCCAGTAGTTGGCGCCATAGTAGCCGGATTTGCCTGTGGAGCTTGCCCAAAAACCGCCGTTCATCACGCCCGGCGCCAGGGGAGTGCCATTGCTGTTCACGTTTGTAAGAGCGTTGTCGATCAGGGTCAGCGGCTCCGGCGGGGGCGGTGGCTCCGGCGTTTGGACCGTGAGTGTGAAGGCGCTCTGCGCCGTGAGGGTCCCGTCGCTGACCGTCAGCGTGACGGTGGCCCCGCCTGTCTGGCCGGAGGCCGGCGTCAGCGTCACAGTGCGGTCGGCACCGCTGCCGCCGAGGACGATGCCGGTTTCGGGCAGGAGTGTCGGATTCGAACTTGCCGCGCTGACGACGAGCGCCGCCGGCGGGGTCTGCGCATCGCCGACCGTGAAGGCCAGTGCTCCGGTCGCCGTGTTCGCGTCGATCACTTGATTGGCGATTGCCGTGATCGTCGGCGCGGTGTTCGGCGGCGGCTCGGACTGGACCGTGAGGGTGAAGGCGCTCTGCGCGGTGAGGTCTCCGTCGCTGACCGTCAACGTGACGGTGGCCCCGCCTGTCTGGCCGGCGGCCGGCGTCAGCGTCACGGTGCGGTCGGCGCCGCTGCCGCCGAGGACGATGCCGGTTTCTGGCAGGAGTGTCGGATTCGAACTTGCCGCGCTGACAACGAGTGCCGCCGGCGGGGTCTGCGCGTCGCCGACCGTGAAGGCCAGTGCTCCGGTCGCCGTGTTCGCGGCGATCACTTGGTCGGCGATTGTCGTGATCGTCGGCGCGGTGTTCGGCGGCGGAGCCTCGGGTTCGACAAAGCGGACGGCGTCAGCGACGACCCTCTTTTCGAGCGTGCCGCCCGCGCCGTTGTCGGTGCGGATTTTGACGTATTCAGCGCCGTTTCTGGCGAATTCAAAGACACCGAGGGAGTTCCATTTGCCGCCGTTTGCCTGCTGGTTTATATACACGGTGACGGTGGAGCCGGAATGGACAATATCGACCGGAACAGCGTCGCAAAAGTCGGCGGATGCGGGCCACCACATCTGCACTTCGTATTGCCCGTGATCGGGCAGCACGGGCGTGTAGGTGACGGACTTGGCGGCGCTCTTCGAGCTGTCGTGCCAGTAGTTGACGCCGTAAGCGGAGGCGTTGGCGGCGTTCGCCCAGTAGCTGCTGACGGACACGCCTGGCGCCAGGGGAGTGACATTGCTGTTCACGTTTGTGAGCGCGTTGTCAATCAGGGTCAGCGGCTCGACCTTGACGCAGCGCACGGCGACGGCGATGACGGCGCAGCCGATGGTGCCGCCCGCGCCATCGTCGGTCCTGATTTTGACAAACTCGCCGCCCGTCGCGGTGAACTCGAAAATGCCGAGCGTGTTCCACTTGCCGCCGTTGGTCCGCTGGTTGACGGTCACGGTCTCGGTGTCTCCGGAGTGGCAAATATCAACCGGGGCAGCGGCGCAAAAGTTGCCGGCGGCGGGCCACCACATCTGCACTTCATACAGGCCGGACGAAGGCAGTGCGGGCGTGTAGGTGACGGTCTTGTTGATGTTCTTCGTGGCGTCGTTCCAGTAATTCACACCATAGAAACCGGAGGTGCTGGTGGATCTTGACCAGCTTCCCGCCGCGACCACGCCCGGCGAGTCGCCACCGGCTCCGTTCACATCGGTGATGGCGTTGTCCATTATGATTTCCACGGAGGGCTCCGCTAGGGCGCGAGTGTTCCACGCGCTCGCGGAAACAACAGCGCAGGCAAGGAGGGCGGCGGACAAGTTGAATGAGGCATGGGTCTTCATGAGTGTGATAACTTGATTGCGGTATTGAGGGGGGGCGCGGGTGCACAAGGTGCACAGGCACCGGTGGATGGCTTGTATCGTGCGATACTTTGGAAACGCAGTTGCGTCCGGCAATCCCGATGACAGTCTTATCAATGACCAAATGCCGTCCTGCTTGCCATCGGATGGCCCAGTCCTAACCTTGCCAGCATGCCCCAAACCCACGTCACCATGCAGGATGTCGCCGCCCGCGCCGGCGTGCACCAGACCACGGTCTCGCTGGCGTTGCGCAACCAGCCGCGCATCCCGGCGGCCACGCGCGAACGCATACAGGCCGCCGCCCGCGAACTCGGCTACACCCCCAACCCGCTGGTGTCGGCACTCATCGCCACGCGCCAGCGGCGCACCCGCACGCGGCAGGCGGTGATCGCCTACGTGTCGGCCGACGACGAGGCGCACGGCGGGCGGCGCGGAGTTTACCAGGACCTTTTCGACGGCGCGAGCGACCGGGCGGAGGAACTTGGCTACGGGCTGGAGCATTTCTGGCTGGGCGACCCGAAACTCACCCGCGCGCGTTTCAACCAGATCACTTTCACGCGCAACATCCACGGGCTGATCCTCGGGCCGCTCTTCATGCAGCGCCCCACGCTGGACGTGGACTGGGCGCGTTTTTCCGTGGTGGCCTACGGCTACGGCATCGCCGAGCCGCACGTGCACCGCGTGTATCCCGATTTTTATCACGGCATGGTCGAGGCGCTGCGCCGCTGCCGCGCGGCCGGCTACCAGCGCGTCGGCACCGTGCTGGAGGAAAAAACCGACGTGAAAGCCGACCACCTCTGGCTGTCGGCCTGCCTGTCGGAACAGCACCTGCACAAGGGCCACGCGCGCATCCCGCCGCTGCTGCTGCCGCGCTGGGACGAGCACGCCTTCGCGGGCTGGCGCCGGCGGCACCGCCCGCAGGTCATCATCGGGTTGAACTCGATGCTTTACCTCATCCGCGACTGGACGCGCACGCCCGCCGGACGCGCGGCGGCGGACATGCGGCTGGTGATGCTGAACCTCACCACCGCGGCCTTGCCCGCGGGCGAGACCGGCGTGCTGATTGACCGCGGGCGCGTCGGCGCCGCCTGCGTGGACCAGCTCGTCGGCATGATGCACCGCAACGAAAAAGGCGTGCCGGAAAAGGCGCTGCACCTGATCGTGGAAAACGGCTGGGTGGACGGCGAGGGCTTTTTGCCGAAGTAGGGGCGGGATGCGCTTTCTCTTTTTCTTACTCTTACTCTCTGATGTTACGCGGCAGCCAGTCTTTTGGCAGGCTTTTGGCAGGGCGGTCTCGCCGAGACCGCCGGGAGCCACGAGTGACGAACGCGGCGGTCTCGGCGCGACCGCCCTACCAAAATCTGCCGACTGTGTAACATCAGTTGCTACCTTGTGTCACGCTATGATTTACGGCTGCATCCGCGTCAGCACCGAAAAACAACCCGTTGAAAACCAACGCTATGAAATCAACCGCTTTTGCGAGCGTGAAAACGTCGCCAGCGGCACTTGATGACTGCGGTGGCTTCGGGGGTTAGCGTCGGGGGCGGGCGGGGGCGGGGGTGAGTTCGGCCTGGAGGGTTTGCAGGTATTCGCCGCGGGTGATTTTCGGGGCGGGGGCTTCGCCCAGGCCGAGTGCGGCGCGCCAGGCGGCGGCGGCGGGCGCGTCGAGCGGCTGGTCCGCGTCCACCCGCCAGCCTTCGAGGGCGCCGCGCAGGGCGAGCTTTTGCACGACCGGCCACGCCGGATGCGAAGGGTTCATGTCGCGGAACCAGACCAGCACCGCGCCGTGGCGCAGGAGCAGGTCCTGTATTTTATTTACGGATACATTTCTCAATTCCGTGTCCCCGGCGAGGGCGAGGTGCGCGGCGGCGCCGGCGGCCTCGCCGAGCGCCATCCAGCACGGCTCCATGCGCAGCGTGCTCAGGCCGACGTGCGTGGCGGAGACCGCGACCGGGACCAGCAGGCCGTCCACGCCTTTCGGCACGATGACGCCATACGGCACGGTATAGGGCGCGGTCTTTTGCGAGAACATGCCGTCGAGGTGCCCGCGCCCCGGCTCGCGTTTGCGCACGGGGTGCGAGTCGAGCGCGTAATGGCTGGCCGTGATGCTGTCGCGGTGCGGCGGGGGGCGCCGGCCTTCGGCGGCGGGCAGCGCGTCGGCGGCGGTGAAAAGATATTCGCCCATGATGCGGCGGCCTTCGCGCACATACACCTGGCGGGGGAAGTGCCCGTTGTCGGCAAACTCGTCGCGCGAGAGCCCCCATTGCGAGCAGTCGGCGCGGAATGCCTCGGGGAGTCCGGCGTCGTTCTGGCAAAACCAGAGCAGCCCGAGGGTGTAGTCGCGCAGGCGGGCGGCGAAACGGTCGCGCCAAGCCCAGCCGGAGGTCGGCCAGGGCCAGTTTTCCTCCGGCAGGTCGGTGGAGATGAAACAGGCGTGGTGGTTGTTGCCGTCGATTTTTCCGTTGGGCAGCTCGATGATGCTGAGGATGCGGGCGAGCGTGTGCGCGCGGTCCGGGTGCGGGGGCTTGGGGGAGGCGTCGCGGTTCAGGCGGATGTCCTCGATGAGCGAGGCGTAGTCGTCGCGGTTGTAGGCGGCGGGTTTGCGGATGGGCACGCGATTTTCCGGGACCTTGGTCAATGTCAGGCGGTAGTTGTAGGCTTGCACGGCGTTGTCGGCGAGGCCGGTGGAGCCGGGGCCGGGTCTGGCGGCCCAGGGTTTGTAGAGGCGGCCCGCTAGGGCTTCGCCGTGCTCGGCGCGGCCTTCGCGGCCCGTGCGATACGGCGCGCCGGCGGCGGCGGCGAGGTCGCCTTCGTAGGTCGCGTCAACAAACACCCTGCCCGCGGCTTCCTCGACCGCGCCGGTTTCGCGGTGGGTCACGCGGATGGCTGTGAGGCGTCCGTCCACGAGGGTGACGTTCGCCGGGTCGGCGTCGAACTGCCGCATCAACCGCACCTCGATGGCGGGGTGTTCCGCGAGCATCCGGGCGAGCACTTTTTCCGCGACCGAGGG
>JAITDF010000716.1 GCA_031282705.1 Opitutaceae bacterium
CTACCACCACGTCACCCCGTTTTCCCCCGAACATTATAAAATCATGGCACCCCTCTACCGCGAACTCGCCGGCGCCGGCCAGAAAGTGATCACCACAACAATCACCGAACGCCCCTGGAACCAGCAAACCTACGACGCCTGTCATTCCATGGTGAACCGCACCCGCCGCCCCGACGGCACCTGGTCCTTTGATTATGCACTATTCGACGAATATGTCGCCTTCGCCCAACAATGCGGCCTCGGCCCCCAGATTCATTGTTATACAATGGTTCCCTGGGGCAACCGCGTCCACTACACCGACGCCGCCACCGGCGACACCATCACGGAGACAATAAAAGCAGGCACCCCCGAATATGAAACCTACTGGGCGCCCTTCCTCGCCGACTTCCAAAATCACCTTCGGCAAAAAGGCTGGGCCGAACGCACCCACATCGCCCTCGACGAACGCTCCCCCGACGAACTCCGCGCCACCGCCGCCGCCCTCAAAAAACACGTACCCCTCCTGAAAATTTTCATGGCCGGCAACAAGCCCCCGGCGGCCTACCAGGGTGTCGTCATGGACAACTTCAGCGCGGCCCTGCACCACGTCGAGGACAACAACGCCGCCTTCCTCGCCGAAGCCGCCCGCCGCCGCGCCGCCGGCGCCGTCACCACCTTTTATATATGCGTCCACCCCGGCCGCCCCAACACTTTCGCCACCAGCCCCGCCGCCGAGCAAGTCTGGCTCGGCTACTACGCCGCCGCCCGGCGCCTTGACGGCATGGCCCGCTGGGCCTATGCCCACTGGCCCCTCGACCCGCTCTGGGACACCACCTTCCGCCCGACCGACTGGGGTGCCGGCGACACCTTCCTGCTATATCCCGGTCCCCGCTCATCCATCCGCTGGGAACTCCTCCGCGACGGCATTGAGGAATACGAAAAAATTCTCCTCCTCCGCGCCGCCCCCGACGCCAAAACCGGCGCCGCTGGCGAAGCCCTCGCCGCCCTCGAAAAAACCCTGTCCGGGTTCACCTGCCAAAACGCCGAAAAACAATCCGACGAGGCCCTCGCCGCCCTCGTCACCCGCGCCCGCGCCGCCGTCGAAACCGCCTCAAGAACATTAAAACCATCCACGGATTAACGCCGTTTTTCGGACAGAATGATCCGCCCCGGTCAAAACGGCAGGTTTGTTAAAAAACAATTCCGTTATATAAACGGAGCCACGATTACATGAAATTATTCAAAACCTTGTGTTGTTTCTCTTTCTTCATTGTGGGCGGACTGTTGTTCGGCGACACATCCGGGGGAAGGATAATCGGGACCGTAAAAAACCAAAACACCGGCCTCCTGCTGCGCGATGCCGGCGTCGATCTTGCAGGGACCAGGCAGACCGCCTCGACGGACGAATTGGGGCGGTTTGCGTTTCCCGGACTTCCGATGGGCGATTACACCGTGGCGGTTTCTTACATGGGGCTGGAAACGCAGCAAAAAAGAATCACGCTCTCGCCCGCCCGCCCGGATGCGGAACTGGACTTCGAGCTCACCGATTCCATCTACAAGCTGGAAACCTACGTGGTGACGGGCGAGCGCGAGGGAAACGCCGCCGCCATCGTGCGGCAACGCAGGGCCGACAATGTGAAAAATGTCGTCTCCATGGACGCAATCGGTTATCTGGCCAATGAAAACCCCGTCAACCTGCTTGTCACACTCCCCGGCATCGCCGGCTATGACGACGGGGAAGGGCCCTCCACTGTGAGCATCCGGGGCATTGATCCCGGATTCAGCACCGTGACCTATGACGGCGCCCGGATGGCCACTTCATATGGATTGGAAAACCGCAGTTTCCGTTTTCTTAATATAAGCTCCGCCGTTTTTGAGGAAATGGAGGTCATCAAATCCCCGACGCCGGACATGTATGCCTCCGCCATGGGCGGAAGCATAAATATGAAAACCAAAACCACCCTTAACATGCGGGAAAATCTATTGTTTACCTACCGCGCGGGATTTAAAATCAATCCGTCCATTTTCGATTACACCCCCAGGAGAAAGGACCGCCCTTTCGCCCCGCTGGTGAGCCTTGGCTACAAACAGGTGCTCGGCATCGGTTCGGGCCGCAGGAATTTTGGAATATCACTGGATGCCTTTCACACGACGACGGCCTCCAACGTGGTCAGGTCCCAGGTTGACTACGGAGCGACCCCGAACGGCGGGGACACTTACATATACAGGATTGCGACGGCTGACGGAACGACCATCACTTACAATGATTCGATAAACTTGCGGTTTGACTACAAATATTCCCCCACGGCGCGTTTTTTCGCGAGCGCGATGTATTCAAAATCACAAGAGGCCACCAAGCCTGGCATGGAAACCATGAGCAGCACATACTCCGCCACCAACAATTGGGAAAACTTCACCCCGGATTCAATGGACAACTATTCACAGGCGACAAGAGGCACCATGCAGCTGTCCCAAGGTTACATAGGATTCCTGGACGACCAATTAAGCGGTCAGATCGGCGCCGAGCATAAATTCGGTGCCTGGGAGCTGAATTACGGCCTTTCACATTCCCGCAGCGCAGTGAAACTGGATGGAGGCAGGCACAAGAACTATTCCGGAAACCAGTTTGTCAGCCAGATCGATTATGTGAGCGCCATTATTGACAGAACTCAGAATATTGATTTTCCTTCATTTACCCAGGTATATACGATGCCCGATGCCGATGTTTATGACATAGACAACTATACAAGCACATCAAACACCACCTATCTCAGGCACAGGCAGGGCACCAGGGACGGGAAAAATTATGAGGCAAAAGTGAATGCGAAAGCCAGTCTCGCACTGTTCGGCCATCCGGTGCAGTTCTCCTCCGGCCTGGCCTGGCTTCAAGTCGGGCTGGCTGAAAAGGGGGACACGGAACGCTGGAATTACGCGGGGCGCTCGCTTGTCCAGTTCCTGGACAACAGTGTCGTGCTCGATCCGCGCCTCGGCGAGGGGATGACCGCGCTTCCGCACTTTAACATGGCGTTAATCAGCAACAGCTGGCTGAAAACCAGAAGTGACTGGGTGTTTGATGAATATTCAACGCTGCTGGAGCAGCGCCTCGGCACGCGAAGCATGACGGAAAACATCCATGCCGGCTACCTCATGGCGCGAACACGATTCGGCCGGCTGACCGCGTTGGCGGGGGCGCGCTATGAGCGCACGGACTATAAGGTGGAGGCGTGGACACGCAAAAAAGGGACCGCCAGCGGGACGACCAACCAGGAAAGGCTTGACGATCTGTTTGGCGCCACCCCGGAGAAAGTCGGCAAGGCATATGATGACATTTTTCCCGGCATTCATCTTACTTATGCATTCAACAAAAATTTCATCGCCCGGGCCAGCTGGTCAACCAGCATCGGAAGACCGCGCCCTCTGGATATGGTTTCCTGGGCGAGTTTCAGTTCAGTCACGGAATCAATAACCCTTGGCAATCCCGGCCTGAAGCCGCAACACGGGGACAATTATGACTTTTCGTTGGAGTATTATCTTAAACCGGTCGGGTTGGTATCCATCGGCCTGTTTAGAAAAGCCCTCAAGGATTTTATTTATACGGAATACGCCGGAACGGTTGACCGCGATTCCGAGTGGTGGGGAACCTCGTATAGTGAATATACCTTGAACCAAAAGATGAATGGGGAAAAAGGCATTGTTGACGGCGTCGAATTTTCTTATCAGCAGCGCCTGGGGTTCCTGCCCAAGCCCTTCGACGGGATTTCGCTCAATCTGAATTACACGGTATTAAGCATGGACGGGGATTATAACTCCGGCTTCAATGCGCCGTCATCGACAAAAGATCTCATCGGGTTCATACCCAGGACAGCAAATGTGCGCTTGGATTACCGTTACCGTAAATTCGGCTCCGGAATCAGTGTGAACTATACAGGCAGGCGGCTTCTTGAGTATTCACCGGATTGGTCCCGGCTGAATTATCGCGAATCCCGTTATTCAGTGGGCATGAACATGTCGTATCGGTTCCAGCGTTTCATGGAATTTTTCCTGTCCGTTTCAAACCTCACGGACGAGCCCTATGTCAATTATCGCGGACTCAAGAGCCGCCGTGAAAGGACAATATACAACGGCCCCTATGTTGAACTTGGCCTGTCCGGTCGTTTTTGACACTGAAACCCAAACCAAACCATGAAAAATACAACGTTGATATTCCGGATCGGCCTTCTCGCCTGCTCCGCGCTTGCGGCCTCCGCACATGATGCAGCC
The DNA here is from genome assembly GCA_031282705.1 of Opitutaceae bacterium. Taxonomy (GTDB): domain Bacteria; phylum Verrucomicrobiota; class Verrucomicrobiia; order Opitutales; family Opitutaceae; genus Termitidicoccus. Next base: position 4,240 of record JAITDF010000716.1, read on the forward strand.
GGCGGGCGGCCCGTCCGCCCCCTCGCCCAGCAGCATGTGGTTCTGGACAGATCGCCCCATCCGCCCTCGGTTCCGCTTTACACCCCAAGCATCCTGCGACTCCCGGAAGGGCGTCTTGTCGCAGCCTGCGAACGCGGGCGCGCCTGGCGGAAACTCGGAAATCCCTGGGCCAGAATATACACCTCGGATGACGGCGGGCAGTCATGGGCTTTCCGCACGGCGGCGCGCATCTCGCATGGGAGACTGTTTCAGGCGGGCAATGCGTTGTATTATCTCGGGCATGACGGCGACCTGCAAATCATGCGCTCGGATGACAGGGGGGAAACATGGACAAGGCAGGCCGCCCTCACCTCCGGGCAGCAATGGCATCAATCGGCCTGCAATGTCTGGCATGCCAAGGGCAATGTCTATCTTGTCATGGAACGCAGTCGCAAGGAGATAGTAAAGAGTTGGGGCGTTGGCTCTTTGGCGCCGGTGCTCATGCGGGCAAAAGAAACGGACGATCTTTCCAAAATCGAAAGCTGGACGTTTGCCAGCGAGCTCTTTTTCGGCGATCTGGTTCCCGGCTACAAAGAAAACAAGCCCCAGCTGACAGGTTTCGGGGTTCCGTTTTTTTCCCAGGCCTACCCGGAGGCAAAAGATATTGGAAACCACCGCAAGATGGCTCCCATAGGCTGGCTTGAGGCCAATGTCGTGCAGATTACCGATCCCAATCACTATTGGCATGACCCGACCCATTGCACATTTCATCTCTTTATGCGCGCCCATACCGGCGGCACCGGCTACGCGGCACTGGCCAAGGTGGTCGAAAACAAGGACGGCACGATGACGACCTCGCTTGTGACCGTCCCCTCGGGACAGGCCATGCTGTTTCTGCCCTTCCCCGGCGGGCAGATGCGGTTCCATGTGCTATATGATGAAAAAACAAAACTTTACTGGCTCCTCGGCTCCCAGGCGACCGATTCGATGTCGCGTGTGGAAACACTGCATCCGGATCGTTATGATCTTCCCAATAATGAACGCCATCGGCTGGTGCTGCATTTTTCAAAAAACATGGTCGATTGGTGTTTTGCCGGCCTCGTGGCCGCCGGTGCCGGCTACAAGGAATCGCGGCATTATGCCGCGATGGATATCGACGGGGACGACCTTGTCATCCTCTCCCGCAGCGGCGACGAAAACGCCAGGACCGCCCATGACGGGAATCTCATCACCTTTCATCGGGTGAGGAATTTTCGTGATTTAGTCTATTAAACCAGGCATCCGTCCCACGCATGGTTGCGGGCCTGCTTTTTCCGCGTGACATCCGATTTGTCAGCATTTCACCTCGCCGGCTTCCTCGTAGGGGCCGAGGTGGCGGTAGCGTTCGTGGCGGGCGGCGAGGAGTTTTTCGACGGGCAGCGGGCGGAGGGCGGCGAGGTGCCGGGCGAGGATTTTTTTCAATGACTTGGCGGCGGCGGCGGGGTTGTTGTGCGCGCCGCCGTCGGGCTCGGGAATCACATCGTCCACGACGCCGAGGTCTTCGAGATGGCCGGCGTCCAGCTTCAACGCCTCGGCGGCCTGCGGCGCGGCGGCGCGGTCCTTCCAGAGAATGGCGGCGCAGCCCTCGGGCGAGATCACGGAATAGTAGCTGTTTTCAAAGATGAGCACGCGGTCGGCGACGCCGATGCCGAGCGCGCCGCCGGAGCCGCCCTCGCCGATGACGATGGCGATGACGGGGGTGCGCAGCATGGCCATCTCGCGGAGGTTGACCGCGATGGCCTCGGAGACGTGGCGGGCCTCGGACTCGACCCCGGGGAAGGCACCGGGGGTGTCGATGAAGGTGATGACGGGAAGCTCGAATTTTTCGGCGAGGCGCATGAGGCGGAGCGCCTTGCGGTAGCCCTCGGGCTGGGGCATGCCGAAGTTGCGCATGATGTTTTCCCGGGTGTCGCGGCCTTTCTGCTGGGCGATGAGCATGACGGGCTGGTCATCGAGGAGCGCGGTGCCGCCGATGAGGGCGCGGTCGTCGTTGAACTGGCGGTCGCCGTGGAGTTCCTGGAAGTCGGTGAACAGGGCGGCGATGTAGTCGAGCGCGTAGGGGCGGCGCGGGTGGCGCGCGATCTGGATTTTCTGCCAGGGGCCGAGGCTGGAATAGATTTCGCGCCGGGTGGCGGCGATTTTTTTCTCGATGGCGGCGATCTCGTCGGCGAGGTCGAGTTTGTTTTCGAGGGAGCGCTGGCGGAGTTGCTCAAGCTGCGCGCTCAGTTCGCGCAGCGGCCTTTCAAATTCCAGCGTATAGGCGGGCTTGTGGTCCATCATGGTCGGTTGGATTGGAGGAATGGCGGAAAAATGGCGGAAAAGATAGGGGATAAATCCATTCTTCGCAACAGGCAGCCGGTGCAATCCTGGAAATCGGGCGCAAACGGGTGCTGGCGCAACAGGAAGTGATGTCGCTCCCCCCCTCAAAAGGCGAGCGCACAGGGGAGGGGGAGCGGGAGTATGGGAGGTATGGGAGGTATGGGAGATATGGGAGATAGGGTATGGGAGGGGCTGGAGACGACGGGGCACATGACGGCCGATCCCATGCCTCCCCTTTTTCCCGGAACCGCCGCGGGGCGGGCGGCATGGAGGGCGTTCCGCCAGGGGGCGCGGGGCGCCCGCGGCACTCGAAAGGGGCCGGGTTAAAAGCTGAGTTTGCAGGAGAGGGTGAACTCGCGGAGCGGGTTCAGGCGGCCCAGATAGGTATAGACACGCTCATCCGTGAGGTTGCTGATGTTGAGCTGGATTGTGCTGGTCGCGCGGCCCCATTTCCATGTGTGGGAAATGAAGGCGTTGTAAAGTGTGAGGGCGGGCATGTCGAACTGCTCGAAGGCCGTGCCGCTTCTGTCGGCATAGTTGGCGATGATGCTGCCCCGGTAATTGGCCGAGAGGCCGGCCCTGAGCCCGCTCAGGATGTTTTTGGGAAAGATATAGCGGATGGCGCAGGAGCCGGTCCATTTGGCGGAATAAAGCAGCGGGCGGCCGATTGCGTAAGGATTGTCGGACGCGACGGTTTCGGAGTCGTTATAGGCGGCGTTGGCAAGGAGCGTGAGGCCGTCGGCGATTTTGCAGGTGACGTTAAGCTCGATGCCTTTGGCGCTTTCCTCGCCGGAGAGGAGGTAGCGGGGCTGGGCGCCGCCCGTGGTGTAATCGGGGTTGAGCGTGGCGACGTTTTGTTTTTTGAGGTCGAAGGCGGCGATGGTGTAGCCGAGGGTCTGGTTCAACAGGAGCCCCTTGACGCCCGCCTCGTAACCGACGGCGGTTTCCGGCGGGACATACTGGCTGGTGCCGTCATCAACGGTTTTCATGGCAATAAAGGAGGTGCCGCCGTTGGCGTAGGCGAGGAGCGCGTCGCCGAGGATGTGGTAGTTGAAGCCGAGGGAGTAGGTGGTCTTTTCGGCCTTGCTGGGCGCCACATTGGGATTGGCCCCGCCGGGGGCGCGTTCGACCAGGCTGGTGTCGCTCCAGTCGTGGCGGACGCTGAGCATGGTGACGACTTTGTTGCCGGGGAGGAGGATGCGATAGCTGGCGAGGACGCCCGCGTTCATGTCCTTTCGCAGGTAGTCCGTATAGATCAGGCCGAGGCTGTCAAAGCCGCCGGGCAGGACGCTGGAGAGGGGGCGCCAGTCGGGGTTGGTGATGTCGATGTAGCGCATGGTGGCGGGGATGTCCGCGAGTTGCTGGTCGGTGGCGCGTTTGTCGAGGTTGTCGAGGCGTTCGTCGAGGCAGTCGGCGGCGAGGAGGAACTTGTGGGTGGTGTCGCCGGCGCGCACGGTGCCGAGGAGGTCGGTTTGGAAGAGGAAATACCGGTCCTGCTGGTCGAGGAGGCGGGGGCGGCGTTCCGCAAAGGTGATGCCTTCGAGGATGCCGTTGCCGGGGTCGGGGTCGGTGGCACTGTAATAGTAGGTGGCGTTATACCATGCGGGCATGCGGGTGTCCTTGACATAGCCCTGCCCGAAGGCGCGGAATTTCCAGACGCGGTTGATATTGTGCTCCAGGAGGAGCGTGGCGGAGTAATAGTCGATGTGGAGTATGGGGTCGGGGCCGCCGGGGTTGAAGAAGGGGAGGCCGTGCCAGCCGCGCTGCTGGCTGGTGTAGGGACGCCTGGGGACGGTGTAGGGGCTGTTTATACGGTCGTAGGCGCCGCCCTCGCGATAGAGGTTTACGTTGATGGGGTTGGTGTTGCCGTCCTGGGGCTGCAATTCGATGGTGGCGGTGATGGCGGTGTTCCGGGTGATTTTATAGATGAAGGAGACGCCTAGCTGTTGGGTGTTGTTGTAATAGAAATCAACGTAGGATTCCTTGTGATTATACTCATAGTTTAAAAAATAATACAGTTTGTTGGCGACAAGGGGGCCGGATGCGGTGAAGGAGGCGTGGTGGCTGCCGATGGTGTTGATGGAGGCATTGAAGGAATACCGGGGCTTCAGCGTGGGGCGGCGGGAGCTGTAGTTGATGATGCCGCCCGGCGCGGCGCGTCCGTAGAGGGCGGACTGGGGGCCTTTGATGAATTCGCTTTGGAGGGTGTTTGAGCGGGTGACCATGGTGGCGGCGTTGGCGAAGGCGAAGCCGTCGCGGGCATAGGTGGGGCGGAAGCCGCGCACGGTGGTGTTGCCGCCGATGGCGCCGGCGGTGGCCGCCGAGACGAAGCCGAGGATGTCCTCGTTTTCGAAGAGGTTGAAGTCGTTCATGAATTCGTCCGTGATGACCTGGACGTTGAAGGGGAGGTTGAGGGCGTCCTCCTTGTTGCGGGTGGCGCCGACCAGCTCGGAGGCGATGTAGTCGTCGGTGCGGCTTTTGGCGCTGACGTGGTATTCTTCCATCACGACGACTTCCTCGTCGTCCGGGTTCTGGCGGGCGCCCGCGGCGTTCGTTTGCGACGGAGACGGCGGGAGCGGCTGGGCGCCGGCGAACGGGGAGAGCGCCAAGGCGAGCGCCAGGGCGAATGCCAGGGCGAGCGGCGGGGGGAGCGGCGGGAGGAGGCGGAGTGAGTGGCGCATGGCGGGAACGGGGGAGGGTGAGAGGGTTGTGCGGCTGTGGTTGCGCGGTGTCCAGGGATGGCCGCGCAAGGCATTGCGCGCCGGGGGGCGCGTTGCGGTGCCGCCATTATGGCCGCGCCGGCGTGGATGGCGCGTTCACCATTCCGCGGAAAAAATTTTATACAGGTGGTTTTGGGAAAATGGAAAAATGGGAGGCATGGGAGGTATGGGAGATATGGTGTTCGCCTTGCAGCATTGCCGGTTTGCGAAGAGGGGATGCCGTCAGGCGTCGCGGTATTGGAGGGCGGCGCGGCGTTTGGCGTCGGCACCTTGCCAGTGGCCGGGGGAGCCGGTGGCGGAGGGCTGGTTGCCGAGGGGGGAGCCTGGGGTTTCACGGTCGGCGATGAACTGGCGGTGGGCGCGCCGGGCTTCCGGGGTGCAGAGGCT
>JAITDF010000124.1 GCA_031282705.1 Opitutaceae bacterium
TGCAGATTTTGAGCGTTCCTCCTTTTGAAAACCCCTCTTTTCATGAACCACTTGTGGAACAGCGTGGCAAAAACCATGAAACAGATGTATATAACCAATTGCACTTCAATAATTTTTAATCGGATGCCCGTGGTTCATTCTATTTAATTCCGTCCATTCTGTCTAAAAAACAAACCATTGAAACTGTCCGCATACCGGCACAGATTATCACAGATTGAAAAACAATCCTCCCCGGAAAATCTGTGTGAATCTGTGAACGGCAAAACCGAACCGATTATTTAAGCGGAAGCCCGCGACGGGCCGACAACGACATCCAGACACCATGCGCCACGCCCAAAAAATCATCCTGCCCAGCATGCTCGCCCTCGCCGCCGGCGCCATTTCCGCCGGCGACACCGGCGACACCAACGCCACCGACGGCCCGCCGCCGCTGCCGCGCGCCGAATGGTTCGACGAGGCGCGCTTCGGCATGTTCGTCCACTGGGGCATCTATTCCGTGGCCGGCAACGTCTGGGAAGGCCGCGACCGCTCCGGCCCCGGCATCGACCGCAACGCCGAGTGGCTCATGCAGCGCGTGCCCGTCGCCACCAACGAATATTATGGCAAGCTCGCCCCCGGCTTCACCGCCGCCAACTACGACCCGCGCCTCTGGGCGCGCCTCGCCCGCGAGGCCGGCATGCGTTACATCGTGCTCACAGCAAAGCACCACGACGGCTTCGCGCTCTGGCCCGACGCCGTCTCCAGGTTCAATGTCACCCTCACCCCCGCGCGCCGCGACCTCATCGCCCCGCTCGCCGCCGCCGCCCGCGCCGAGGGCCTGCGCTTCGGCCTGTATTATTCACAGGCGCAGGACTGGGCCAGCCCCGGCGGCGCGAAACGCAACCCCCGGCGCAACCACGACGACACCGCCCCGCGCCACCTCGACGACGGCGACGGCTGGTGCGAGGAGCACAAGGGCGATTACGACGCCTACCTCCGCGGCATCGCGCTCCCGCAGGTGGCGGAATTATTAAACCGTTACTCGCCCGACATCCTCTGGTGGGACACTCCCGTGCACATGACGTTCGCGCGCGCCCGCCCGTTCCTCGACCTCGCCGCGCGCCACCCGCGCCTGCTCATGAACGACCGCCTCGGCGGCGACGGCACCGGCGCCGCGCCCGGCGATTTTGCCACGCCCGAACAATATATCCCGCCGGCGGGGCTGCCCGGCAGACGCTTCGAGGTTTGCATGACCATGAACGACACCTGGGGCTTCTCGCGGCACGACCAGAACTGGAAATCCACCGCCACGCTCCTCCGCGCGCTCTCCGACATCACCGGCAAGGGCGGCAACCTCCTCCTCAACATCGGCCCGCAAGCCGACGGCGCCATCCCGCCGCCCGCGCTCGACCGCCTCCGCGAAATCGCCGCGTGGATGCGCGTGAACTCCGCCGCCATCCACGGCACGCGCGCGAGCCCCTGGCCGCGCCAGCTCCCCTGGGGCCGCGCCACCCGCCGCCCGCTCCCCGCCGCCGGCGAAACCCTCTACCTCCACATCTGGAACTGGCCCGACGACGGACGCCTCCTGCTCCCCGCGCTCCACCAAACCCCGCGCACCCTCGCATTCCTCGCCGGCGGCACCGGCGGCGCTCGCGCCAGCGGCGGCACCACCGCCGTCGCCGCCGATAAAACATATACGGGCATTGCATATGACAACAATCCCGCCGCCCCCACCGCGCAAAACACCCCCGGCGGCCTGCTGGTCAACCTCCCGCCCGGCCCCGCGCCCGATCAATATATAACCGTGCTCGCGCTCGAATTTGACGCCCCCGTCCGCGTGCAAATGGACGCCTTTCTCCCGCCCGGCAGACAAGGCGTCTTCGTCCTTGCCCCCACCGACGCCGACCTCTACGGCTCGACCTCCGGGGTCATGCAAATCCGCGGCTCCGGTGCCGCCGCGTTCATCGCCGACTGGTTCGAGCCGCGCTGGTCGCTCGCCTACCGCATCAACCCGCCCCGCGCGCAAACCTACCGCGTCACCGCCGAAATCGCCACCACCGCCCCCGGCGCGCTGCGCCTCGAAGCCGGAAAAAAACGCATCACCGCCGAAGTCCCCGCCACCAGCGCCGCTGGCGCCGCCCCCGACGCCGGCGAATGGCAAACCATCGTCCTCGGCGACATCGAACTCCCCGCCGGCCAAACCACCCTCCGCCTCCGCCCCGCCTCCAAAACCTGGACGCCGATAAACCTCCGCACCCTCACCCTCGCGCCAATAAACCAATGAAATTTCCTGCTATTTTGAATGGATTTCCCATCGCGCCGCCGCGAAGCGGAGGCAGTGGTTGACATTTTCAGCCTCGAAGGCTCGCAGCGTTTCAGCCCTCAAAGCCTGTTGGCAAATTATCGGGAGGGCTGATTTTTTGGGGAAAGTATTCTGAGCATGGTTTTATCATGATGATCTGCATGATGTTTTCCGCGGTGTCGTATTTTCGTTCATGGTGACGATTCATGATTTGCCAAAACATCATCCAACCAAAGGCGCGCTCAACAATCCAATGCTTTGGCAGTATTTTAAAGGTGCGCGACCCGGTTCTTTTGACGATTTCAAGTTTCCAGCCAGTCGCCAGTCCGTTTTTGGCCCACGCGATGAGTTTCCCCGCATATCCACCATCCCCCAGATGATCCTGACCCGGGGCATGCATTGCTGGATGCGTTTTAATTCTACTTTATTAACTGATGTTACGCAGTCGGCAGATTTTGGCAGGACGGTCTCGGCGAGACCGCCCTGCCAAAACTGGCCGCTGCGTAACATCAGTTAATAAAAATCTGTTTAAATGCGCATGCCCGGTGGACATTAAAAACAATCCATATTCCTTTTCTCCCCATGACCGCAAAAACCATGAAAAACAAAACCATCCTGAGCGCACGACTTTTGCCGTTGCTTTTCATCGCGCTCGCCGTCCCGGCGCGCGCCGTCGTCTCGCCCTTCATCCGGGCGGGTGTTGACTACAGCAAACCCAATGCCATCAAGGAATCCAGGGGCGTCAACTCCAACAACTGGAAGGACAAGCTCGACGGCTGGAAACCCGGCTGCTTTGCCGAGGTCGGCGTCACCTTCCGCGACTCGCACACCATCGGCCTCGAGGCCGGATATATGAAGATCAGCGATTCCGTTGACGAGGCCCTCATCGGCGCCGGCGCCGGCCAGACGCCGGTCGCCATCACCGAAAAAATACAAATCCCGATCCTCCTCAACTACCGCCTCTCCTTCGGCCTCGGCCCCGTCGGCCTCTACCTCGGCGCCTCCGCCGGCATGATGAGTGACAAGGCCGGCTGGAAGGCCGATGTCAACAACGCGATCAAAAACTGCAAGGACTCCAACTGGATCGGCCTCTATGGAGCGACCGCCGGCGTCATTATAAAACTCGGCAAGACATGGGCGATCGATGCCGGCGCCCGCGCCCTCGCCTCCAAGGAAAAAACCTTCTCCGACAACGTTGATAACGAGCCCGTCGGCATCGGCAAAAACAAGCTCTACTGGCGCCCCAACGTCCGCCTCGCCCTCAGTTGCCGCTGGTAGGCGCGCTCCCAGAAACAGGCCGGCCCGTCCCATCCTTTCCTCAAATACCAAGTCTTGAGGCGTGATATCTTTTTAGGCGGAATCATCAAAAAAGGTGTGGAAGGGTAAGGCGCCCCGCCCATGTTTTCGGAAGCTGGCACCGCGAAACACGGGCGAGTCGCCTATAAGCGCTAAAATATTTCTTGACTCTTTATTTTATTAGCTGATGTTACGCGGCGGCCAGTTTTGGTAGGGCGGTCCCGCCGAGACCGCCGCGAACACCACGAGGCAAGCGACGGCGGTCTCGCCGAGACCGCCCTACCAAAATCTGCCGGCTGCGTAACATCAGTTATTAGGCAAAAAAGAAGGGATGGAAGAAAAATGGTTAACCGAGGACTGGGGGGCATCCTGACCGGGCTGTTGCCGGAGGGCTGGCGAGAGCAGGCCCGCGAGCAGGGGGCGCTCAGGAGGACGCGCAAGATAAAGGACCCCGGGCAGTACATATTGATGCACGTGGGGCCCGGGCTGTCGCTGGCGCAGGCGGTGGCGAGGGCGGCGCAATGCGGATTGCCGAAGATATCGGACGTGGCGTTGATGGAGCGGATGAAAGGCGCGGAAAGCTGGTTGAGGTGGATGTGCCGGAAGCTGCTGGAGGAGCGCCACAGCGGGCTGGCCGGGGATGGAGCCGGGGGGAGGCTGCCGGGTGGTGGCGGTGGACAGCACGACGATTCAGGAGCCG
>JAITDF010000196.1 GCA_031282705.1 Opitutaceae bacterium
TCTCCATTTGCCTGAGCGCGGAAACGAGGCGGATTTCGCGCGGCAAAACAAGCTCCGAGTAAACCGGCCACGAAACCTGACTCGCGACGGCGTCGCCGAACCCGATGGTATCGGCCCCTTGGGCGGCCTGCATTTTGGCAAACGCAATCGCAACCTCGACACAAGTGTCCATGAGCGCGCCGGCGTTTTCCGGGTCGGTGAGCAAATCCATGAAGAAATTCTCGACACCGCGCACGGTGGCGGCCTCGGCGGCGGGGCCTTCGACCCAGCCCATGATGGAGTGCGCGCGCCCGTTTTCCGCGCAATAACGCTGCATGACCTCAATGCGGTTGCGCATGCGTTCGGCCTGCATGGGATCGCGCGGGGGGGCGAAGCTGCGAGAGGTCGAGCGGGCCGCCGTTGCTGGCAAGCGGCGGGGACTCGATGCGGACGCCCGATTCGGCGTCGTAATGGCAGACGGCGCCGTAACCCTGCGTTTCGCAATAGGGGTCGCTCCCCGCGCTCAATTGGTCGATGCCGAATTCCGCGGCGCAGCGCCGGTTCGCCTCGACGAGCACCCGGCAGTCCCGTGTGTAGGCGCCGTAATTTGAACCGATGTGCTCGGCGGCATAGCGCAGGAGGATTGGTATTCGCGGGAGGAAATCCACCGGCCTGCCGTCGATGGTGTTGAGATAGCGTTCGCGTCCGGTCATGGTGCGGCGGGTGCTTGTTTTGCGAATAGTAGGCATCAAGGGCGGATGAGTTTGAAAAATCCGGATTGCCTCAAATCCGCCTTGAGGGCCGCGATTTGTTTGCCGGTGAGGGGCGTCATGGGCGGGCGGGCGGGGCCGCAGTCCATGCCGAGCAGGCCGGGGATGGCCTTGTTGGCGCTCATGCCTCCATGCTTGAAGAAAATCCGGACAAAACGCATGGACTCGGTCTGCAAGACGGCGGCGGTCTTCATGTCGCCGGCATTGAAGGCGGTGATGATGCGATTATAGAGCGCGCCGGCGTAATTATACGTGCTCCCGACGGCGCCTTTCGCCCCCATCACAAGCGCGGAGAGAAGGATTTCATCGCATCCGAAAAGAATATCATACCTGTCCTTGGCCGCGGCCATCGTGAGGCCGAAATCCATGAAGTTTTCGTTCGTGAATTTAATGCCGCCAAAGGTGGCGATGCGTTTCGCGGCAAGGGGAAGGTATTCGGCCATCTTGTAATTTCCACTGTTGGACAGGTGGTAATAATAAAACGGGGTCCCGGGCGCGGCGTCGGCGGCTTGTTTGCACCACGACACCAATCCCTCGATCCCCTGGGGACGGAAGAATGTCGGGGGGCTGACCGAAATGGCGTCGGCCCCGATTTTTTCCGCGTGCGCGGCAAGCGCGCAACAGTCGGGCATGCTGTTGTGGCCGACATGAATGATGAGCTTTATGCCCGTGCCTTTGGTGGCTTCGCGCCAGGCCTCGGACACCGCGCGGCGCTCCTCGACGGACATGGAGACGCCTTCCCCCGTCGAGCCGCACACGAAGGCTCCGCTGACGCCGGTCGCCTTGTAATGCTCAATCATCGCCGGTATGACCCCGAGGTTGAGCCGCCCCTTTGAATCAAAGGGCGTGAAAGGCGCGGCAATCAGGCCTGTTAAATGAAATGATGGATTATTATTGCTCATGGTGGAAATTTTTCAGCGTTGAATATGTCAGGCCGTCGAGGGGCTTTTTTGACGGGAAAACAAGACTCGCGAGCCATCCCGCGGCAAAACAGGTGAACATGCCCGTCGCGGCGTAGAGGAAGAAGTGCATGTCGGTTTTGCTTTGCACGAAATACAGCACCAGCGCGCTGGCGGCCACGCCGATGGCGGCACCCGTGCCGCTGGCACGTTTTGTAAAGATGCCCAGCGCGAACAGGCCGGCCAGGCCGCTCGCGGTGAGCCCGAGAATGCTGTTGTAGGTGTCCCAGAGGGAAACATGGCTGAGCCGGGCGAGCAGCAGCGCGGAAACCGTGGCAAACACGCCGACGAGCGCCGTCAGGACGCGCGCAAGGCGAAGCCCGGCGGCCCCCGCGGCCTTCCCTCCGAGGCGCGTGTAGAAATCCGTCATGCCGGCCGTGACGACGCTGTTCAGGCTGCCGGAAACCGTGGACTGCGCCGCGGCGAAAATGCCCGCCATCACCAGCCCCGCGACGCCAGCGGGGAGGCTTTGCACTATATAGATAGGAAATATTGAGTCCGTGGCTTGCGCGGGGTCGAGTTGCGCGGGGTTGTTTTTATAATATACAAACAACGCCGTGCCGATTCCGAAAAACAACAGGCTCGACGGCAGCGCCATGAGGGCGTTGAGCCAGATGGAGCGCGCGGCCTTCTTTTCGTCCGGCGTCGTCATGTAGCGCTGCACGACGGCCTGGTCGCTGGTGCAGGGCACGAAACATACGAACAGGTTGCCCAGGAAAATCACCCAGAATGCGTTTGCCGCCGCCGCCGGGCTGAGCGTCCAGTTGAACATGTGAAATTTGTCATTCCCGGCGGCGATTTTGAAAAAGCCGCCGATGCCGCCGTCGGTGCCGACGACAATGAGCATAAGGCTCAGAAATGCGGCGCCGAGAAGCACCAGGGTTTGCACGACATCGGTCCAGATGACGGCTTCCATGCCGCCCATCACCGTGTAAATGACGCAGAGGGCGCCCATGAGCAGGATGCACGTCGTGACGTCGAGATCGCACACCGCGGAGAGCGCGAGCGCGGGAAGCAGCAGCACCACGGCCTGCCTGCCCAGCTGGAATAGTATGAACGCCGCGCTGCCATACAAACGAAGGGGGAGATTGAATCGTTTTTCGAGATACTCGTAGGCGGAGGTCACATTGAGCCGCCTGTAGAACGGGAGATAGACCGCGATGATAACCGGCGCGACCAGGATAACCGGGATTTGCGCCCAGAAGAATGTCCAGTCCGTCGCATACGCTTTTGCCGGTATGGCCATGAATGTCAGCGAGCTGAGCATCGTCGCATAAATGGCGATGCCCGCCGCCCACCACGGGATGCGCCCGCCCGCGCGGAAATAGTCGTTTGTATTTTTGTTGCGCCGGGAGCAAACCCAGCCGATGAGCACCATGCAGGCGAGATAGCCGGCGATGACCGCATAATTTATCCAGCCGAAGGCCGCCTTGCGCCCGGTCAGGGTCGCTTTCCATACATCGGGGGAGCGGATGCCCGGCTCGCTTTCGCCGCTGGTGATGACGAAGCCGCCGTCCCACGGCGTCATGCTTGTGGTGACAAGCGAAAACGGCGCCCCACCCATGGTCACCCATGTGTCCGTGATGGTGTGATACGCGAGAACACGGCGGGGGAAGCCCTTGTGATTGGGAAAAGTGACGCCCCATTGCGAGCCATCGTCACCGCCAACCAGCAGCAAATGCGCCTGCCCCGCGGCAATCGCCTGCGGCGGCGCGGCCATCGTGGGATACGGCAGGCCGGCAAGTGGTTTCCAGCCGCCTTCGGGGTGAAACGCCCACGCATCCAGCATCCCTGTGCGCTTTGCCTGCGAGTCGTCGGGCCGCGAGCCGCCGAACAGGTAAAACGTGCCGCCCAGCGCGCCCGCCGAGGCGAGAAAACGCCCGCCGCCCGGGCACGGGGGCATCGTTTCCCAGCCGGCGCCGGTGTTGTTCATATCGAGCCGGCAAAGGATATTCGCGGCCTCGGCGGCCGTCGGAGTTTCGAGGCCGCCCGCGACATAGACATGGTTTTTTAGGACAGCGCCCGCGAGCATGGCGAGTGGTTTGGGCAGATCGGGCAATGGTGCAAATTTCAAGCCGCCATTCGCGGCGCGCGTGACGTGCAGGACTGTCGCGAAATTCCGCTCCGCATCGCCGCCGCCAATCATCAGGAAACCGTCCTTCCAAGGCAGCGACAAACCGTAGC
>JAITDF010000214.1 GCA_031282705.1 Opitutaceae bacterium
ACGCCGCCACGCGCAAGGACCTCGTCAAACCCCGCGAAGGCGTGCGCCTGCTGGAATTTTATGAAAACCAGATGCTGAACAAAACCTACCTCAACATCGGCCCCGCCGCGAAAAAACGCCGGAAGGCGTGAGGGCGCTTGAATTATGGCCGAGGGGACGCGGAAGCGTCCGGGGCTTTGGCGGGACGCGGCCCCCCATGCCCTCCGTGCCGCCGGTGGTTTCGGAAAAATGGGAGGTGTGGGAGATATGGGAGCTATGGGAGGCATGGCACCTTGGAGAACGCCATGCCTCCCATAGCTCCCATACCTCCCATATCTCCCATTTTCCCATTTTCCCATTTTCCGAAACCACCGCAGCACGGAGGCCGCCCCCCGGACGCTTCCGCGTCCCATCAGTGAACCACGCCCGCGAAAACCGGAGGGAGGAGGGGGGGAGGCAAAAACCCCGCGGGGAATTTCAGTCTTGGCCCGCGCCGGGGTGGTTTTGTTTGATGGTCCCCTTTAGATGGCCAGACACAAGACACCGAACAATCCCGACGACCAACCCGAACTGCCGCTCGACAACGCCGGCATCGGCGCGCTATGGGCCGCGTTGAAACGCCCCGCGCCCGGCGCCGCCGCGGGCGCCGGCGGCACCACCGGCGGCACCGGCGGCACCGCCGCGCCCGCGAAATCCGCCGCCCCGGCCGCGCGGCACGAGGACGCCCCGGCTCCCGCCGAACCGCACAAGCGGCAGAATGCCGCTTCCACTCCGGTACCCGCCGCGTCCGCCGCCGCGCCCGCCACCGCCGCCGCCTTCTCCCCGTCGCCCGCCGCGCCCGCCACCTTCGCCGCCGCCACCCCGCCGCCGCCCGCCGCCGCCCCGCCGCCTGCCGCCGCCGCCACATCGCCCGCCGCCGCCGCCGGCCCATCGCCCGACGACGCCGCCGCCACGCCGCCCGGCGCCGCCGCGCCCGCCAAACTCGAAAACTCTCCCGACGCGCCGCTCATCCGCCATTACAAATCCTGGTTCCTCGACTACGCCAGCTACGTCATCCTCGACCGCGCCGTCCCGCACATCGACGACGGCCTCAAGCCCGTCCAGCGCCGCATCCTCCACACGCTTTTCGAGATGGACGACGGCCGCTTCAACAAAGTCGCCAACGTCGTAGGCGCCGCCATGCGCTTCCACCCGCACGGCGACGCCTCCATCGAGGCCGCGCTCGTCGGCATCGCGCAACGCGGCCTGCTCATCGAACCGCAAGGCAACTTCGGCAACATCCTCACCGGCGACGGCGCCGCCGCCTCGCGCTACATCGAGGCGCGCCTCACGCCCTTCGCCCGCGAAGTCGTCTTCAACCCCAAGACCACCGTCTGGCAGCTCAGCTACGACGGCCGCGCCCGCGAGCCCGTCACCCTCCCCGTCAAATTCCCGCTCGTCCTCGCCGAGGGCGCCGAAGGCATCGCCGTCGGCCTCTCCACCAAAATCCTCCCCCACAACTTCAACGACCTCTGCCGCGCCTCCATCAACCTCCTCCTCGAAAAACAGGACGGCAAAAGCCACTACCGCCGCATCTACCCCGACTTCCCCACCGGCGGCATCGCCGACTTCTCCGAATACAACGACGGCGAACGCGGCGGCAAAGTAAAAGTCCGCGCCAAAATCGAACAGCGCGCCCGCCACCTCCTCGCCATCACCGAACTGCCCCACGGCGTCACCACCACCTCGCTCATCGACTCCATCCTCGCCGCCAACGCCAAAGGCAAAATCAAGATCAAGCACGTCGATGACAACACCGCCGGCCAAGTCGAAATCCTCGTCCACCTCCCCCAAGGCGGCGACCCCGCCCAGCTCATCCAGCAACTCTACGTCTTCACCGACTGCCAGGTCACCCTCTCGCCCGCCGCCTGCGTCATCGAGACCGACGCCGCCGGCAACGACCGCCCCGTCTTCACCAGCGTATCCGAAATCCTCCGCCGCGGCGCCGACCGCACCCTCGCCCTCCTCCGGCAGGAACTCGAAATCAAACTCGGCGAACTTGAGCAGCAATGGCACTGGGACTCGCTCGTGCGCATCTTCATCGAGGAAAAAATCTACAAGCTCATCGAAACCTGCAAAACCCGCGAGGCCGCCGACGAAGCCATCCGCAAAGGCCTCCAACCCTTCCTCAAACGCCTCCGCCGCGAAGTCACCCACGAAGACATCGCCAAGCTCGGCGACATCCCCATCAAGCGCACCGCCGCCTACAACCGCTTCAAGGCCGACGAGGAAATCAAAGCCGTCGAAACCGCCATCGCCGGCGTGAAAGACAGCCTCAAAAACCTCACCGCCCACGCCATCAAATGGTTTGAGACGTTGCAGGAAAAATACGGCAAAGGCCGCAAACGCCGCACCACCTACGACGAAATCGAGCAGATCAGCGCCGCCGAGGTCGTCTCCGCCAACCAGCGCCTCTACGTCAACCGCGAGGAAGGCTTCATCGGGCTGAACTGGCGCCAGCACGAATTTGTCACCGAATGCACCATCCTCGACGACGTGATCTGCTTCATGGCCGACGGCACCATGAAAGTCGTGCGCGTGGCCGACAAGGTTTTCATGGGCCGCGGCATCATCCACGTCGCCGTGCTGCCGAAGGACGGCGACACCGCCTTCTACACGATGGTCTATCAGGACAAGAAGACCGGCAAAGCCTTCGCCAAACGCTTCCAAGTCGGCGGCGTGACGCGCGAAAAACTCTACCCGCTCACCGCCAGCGAAGGCTCGAAAGTGGTGTGGTTCGACATCGCGGCGCGGGAGGCCGACATGCCGGCGAAGCTGGACATCGAGTTGAGCGGCCGCTGTTCGGCGCGCAAAAAAGAGTTCACCTTCGACGCCGCCGGCCTCTCCGTGGGCGCGCGCGGCGTGAAAGGCGTCACCGTCACCGAATACCCGGTCAAACGCGTGAAAAGAGGCTGACCGTCCCTGTCCCCCCTGCCTCCCCCCGCCGCCTGTCTGTCCCCGATGGGACAGTGATGTCACGCGGCTCTGACGCACCGCAGACTCCCAAGTCTGCTTAAACACTGATGTCACGCGGGAGCGTTTGGGGCTTGGCCTCCGTGCCACCGTGGTTCGGAAAATGGGAGATATGGGAGTTATGGGAGGCATGGCGTTCTTCAGGGTGCCATAACTCCCAT
>JAITDF010000299.1 GCA_031282705.1 Opitutaceae bacterium
GAGCACCACGCGCCAAACGCCGGCGGCCTCGGCGAGACCTCCCTGCCAAAACTGGCCGCCGCGTAACATCAGTTAATTAGTGTTGGTTAAGGCTTCAAATGTGCGTCGCCCTGAAACCCTGCTCATTATACTTAAGCCATTGCATTTCCACATTCACCCTTCGCCTGTGTCCGTTCAGTGTCCGCGCTTTTCCCCGCCTCTTCACCGCCGTTCCCCGCCTGCCTTCCGCTTTGCCTTTCGTGCCTCCTTGATTTCATCGGCGGCTTCCTTGTATTCGGCGGCCTCGGTTTTGTAGTCCCAGCTGTCCAGCTTCCCGCCCTTGGACGCCGCCACCGCGGTGCGGGCGATCTTGATTTGCAGCGAGGCCAGTTCGTTGCGCTTTTTGCGATCCGGGGTTCCCATGCGAATCACTTCGAGATTGCCTATCGCCCGCACCGCGTTGGTGAGCCCCAGCCGATTTTCCCTTTCATCCTCGGTTTCCTCGTGCTTCACGGACTTCTGCCGTTCCAGCGCATTGCCGTAGGCGTCGTAAAGTTTGTCGATGGACACCGGGTTGCGCGCCGCCGCCCCGCCGCGCTGGAAGAGACGACCGAAAACAGGGATGTCCGCCGCCTCCCATTCGCGATCCACCGGGCTGCCCATGATTTCATCCCCGCGCCCAAAAATCGCGGTCGCGTCGGAAAACACCCCGCCGGCCACCCCGTTGACCATGTGGTCAATCCGGCGCGGACTCACCCCCAGAATATTCCCGGCCTCTATCGCCGCCCGCGTGGTGTATTCGTTGTATTGCTCTTCCGCCGGCCTGTCCTCTTCCATCCTTGGTATGATGCGCCGTCCGCGCCATGTGTCGTAGTTGGCGGCCTGTTCGAGGGCTTCCTTGGCCGCGGGCGGCAGCGTGTCCAGATTGAGCCCCGTCTTGGTCGAACCCACGACGGACATCTGCTCAAACATGAGGCCGAACCACTCCCGCACGCGCTCCGGCTCCCTGGCATACCACGCGTCGAGGATTGCCGCCGTCCCGCCAAGAAAAAAGCCGTCGATCTCAAAGGCTCGCGGGAAGCGCCATAAAACATCCCCGGTCTGGACAAAATCATTGCTGAACCGCTCCTGCTCGCCCATCTCGCGCCACCACTCCTCATCCTTGTTGAACCACCAGTTGGCGGCGGACAGCAGCATGAGATTGAGCCCCCGTGTGAAAAACCACATCGCGACGCCCTTTCTCTTGATGGCCTCGTAGTGCGCCACCTTGCCCTGAATGTTCGCGTTGATGAAGGGCACCAGCATGTTCCATTGCCGCGCAAACGTGCCGGCCTTGGTGAAGTCGGTTGTCACCTCCTTTGCGGCGTTGGCGAGGTGCGCGGCCACGCGCGGCGTCATCGGCTGGCTCGGGTCCCAGCCCATGTTCTGCGCCACCATCTTCATCTCCGCCACGCGCGCGGCGGACTCGCCGAACTGGAAGACGTGCAGCAGAATGTCGTAATAATCGCCGTAGCTCGCCAGTTTCCACGGCGCAAGGCTCAGCTTCCCGCCGCGCATCACCCGCGCCGCGGCCCGGCTCACCGGCCTGGCATCCTGCGTCAGGCTGCCCGACATTTCCAGCCCCAGCCGGTCAAACACGTCCTTGTATTTGATGAAAACATTGTCGGCAAACAGCTTCCCGCCGCTGACGGTGTTGACCGCGAGGCTGAAAAAGCTGCCGAACCAGTTGGCGAAAATCACCGCCGGGTTGTCGCTTGCCCGCGTGTTGTAGTAGAGCGTGCGGAAGTCGCGCATCGGGTTGGTGACCAGCGAAAAACTCGCCCGCAGCGCCGTGGTGCCCAGCCGCTTCGTCCTCGCGGCGACATTCAGCACCCTGCCCACGCCGCCGAAGGGCACCGGCGAGGTGTCCATCACCGCCAGCGTCTCGTAAAGGCCCTTCTCGATCTCATACCAGCGCACCTTCCCGTCACGCCACATGGGGATGTAGCCATATTCCCCGTTCTTGGGCATCACCGCCTTGGCGAAAAACGCCAGCGACTCCTCCGCCAGCGCCATGATCTCATCCGTGGTGGCCGTCCCCTGCTCGATGCGCAGTCCCGCGCCTATCTCGGCCAGTTTTTTGTCAATCGCGTTGACCGCAGACTCGATTGTCGGCCCGAGCTGCCGGATGGTGTCGCGCGACACCTCCTGAAGCAGGTGCCCCATGCCCTCCACGTTCTCGGTGATGGCGATGGCCTGTTCCAGCACGTGTATTTGGTCGGCCTTCAGGATGATGGTTTTCGCCTGGGCGATCATGGATTCCACCGGCGGCTTGATGCGCCGCCCGGAGCCCTTCAGCCGCTTCAGCAGGTCGTTGCCCCGCACCCCGCCGGCGCGCGCGCCGGCGTAGCGGTTTTCGAGTTCCTGAAACTCGCGGAACAGCGGGATGTAGTTGCCGGGGTCGCGCGCCCGGATGAACCCCACCACCCGCTTGTAGGCCGGCGAGGCCTGCGCGGAATAGTCGAGCACCGCGTTGTTCCAGTCATACACCATCTGCGCGGCGGCGGCGAAGTCCGGCGAGTCGTATTTCCTCATGAAATACTCCGCGTCCTCACGGTCGATGCCGGGGTTGCGCGGCCCATTCGGGTCGTCCCACAGCGACAGCGCTCGCCGCGCCCACAGGTAGAGCACGAAGTCATGCGCCTTTTCCTCCCCGCCCGCCCGGTTGAACGCGTCCACCAGCGCCTTGCCTCCGGTCGGGTTGCCCCAAAAGTCGATCATGCCCCTCAGCGCCATGTAGCGCGCCTTGCTGTCCGCCGTCAGCCGCCGCGCCGTCAGCGTCAGGTAGGGGTTGTTTTCCTCGTCGATCTTCCCGCCCGCCTTCGCCTGCGCCTGGTTCACGAAGTCGCGCAAAAACACCGCGCCCTCGATGAACTTCCGTTCAAACTCCATGAGCTTCTTGTTGCGCGAGGCTTTCAGTTCCGCCAGCTTTTCCTGCACCGTCTTCGGCCCGGCGAGCTGCTGCCTCATGCGCTCCTCGCTGCCCTGCCGGAACCACAGCGTTCCCATCGCCCTCGCCTCTTGCAGCGCAGAGGCCAGCCTGTGGTTTTTCGCCACCACCTGGCTTTCCCACCACTTTTGAAACTCCGGCGCCTTCGCCGCGGCCTGCGCGGGGTCGGTCAGCGAAAGCCGGATGAACTCCGCAAACCCCTCAGACCGGTAGCCGCCGACCGGCGCCTTCTGGCCGGCGTAGGCGTCTCGCCCCAGTTTCTCCAGTTCCCCCTGCGCCGGTTTCGAGAGCCCGCCGCCGCCGGTTTTGCCATCCCAGTTGTTGCCCCGCCCAAAAAGCGCCTGGTCGAGCGCGTGCGCCAGCTCGTGCGCGGCGGTGCCCACGTCGTTTGCTATCCGCACCCGCGCCGTCGCCGCAAACGTCCAGAACTCGCCCAGCGTCTTGCGCTTTTTCAGCTTCCCCACCCGGATCGCCCCGCTGCCGCCCACAGACTGCACCACCGCGGAAAACGCCATGATGGTTTTCGGCGCATTCACCCCCGCCCCAGGCCTCACGTCCGGCGGACGGTCGAAGTTCACCGCCGGCGGGTTCGGCTGGGTAAGTTGCAGCGGCGCGCCGTAGATGTTTGCGTTGTCCCGCGAATACGCCCCGCTGTTGCCCGTCGCCGATTTGATGGCGGTGTTGTCGAAAACAGCATAGACATCGGAAACCTCGAAAGGGTCTGTGACGTTGTAGGATACAAGGCCGTCATAACCCGTGAAATATTTTTTCACCGCGTATACCCTCTCGGCAATCGCGGCACCATACCCCTGATTGGGACGATTGGGGAGGTCATAACGATAGGGATTGAGGATTCGCAGGAAAACGGCCATCGGCTCCCTGCCCGCGACCTGGCCCCCGCGTGTGGCATAGGTCATTGCGACATCGCGCGACGATGTGAAGAAAAACCCCTTGTCCGCACCGTAGGCATTTGTGTTTGATTTCCCTTTTGAATTATCAAACACCGAGAAACTGGCGGGCGTCCCATGATAAAGCACCAGCGGCTCGCCGTTCTCATCCAAAACCTTGCTGGCGTTCGCCGGGTCGTTCTCCCAGTCGCCGAACCACCGTTTGAACGACGGCGTGCGCACATGCACCCACTGCAGCTCCGTCAGGTTCGTATCCTTCCCGTTCGGCGCCTTCATCCATCCGGGCTTTTTCGTTCCGTCCCGCTTCGTCCATTGCGCCACCACCGCATCATATTGCCGCCGCTCCTCGGCTGACGGCACCCCCACCCCCGCACCGCCGCCTACTGGATTATTCCCTTGGCCCTGTCCCGCTCCTCCTGCCTCGCCTCCTCCGCCAGTTCCTTCTGCCGCTCTTCCATCAGCCGGTGCCACTCCCTGTTTTCCCGCTTCACGCGTTCCAGCATTGCCGGTGTCATCTGCCAATGGCTCGCCGTTGTCCCCGCGCCGGTTCCTTCTGAAACCTTCTTTTGCGCGCCGGACTGTGCTATCGATGTCATTATCATACGAAATACCTTCCTTGCCAAAAAAGTCAACACCTTCCGCCGCCAAGCGGTTTGAACCCTTCCCGCCGCTGTTGTCCCACACTTCGATTTCAACTCTGTTGTCACCCTTGTATTTCCCGGCGAGTGCCTGAATCGTCTTCTGCGAATTGTGATGCGCCTTGCCAAAATACTCCACGCCCATCACGCGCCCGTAGTCCGGGCTGCTCTTGTCCGCCGCCCGCGCAAAGGCAAGGTCGGCAGCCGCCTCAACAGGACGGTGTGTATAGACAATCTTGACATTCCGCCCTGACTTCAACGCCGCCTCAATCATCCGCCCCGCCTCCTCTGGATTGCTCAACGTCGTGTCAAACACACGTCCCTTGAAACCATCCGGCAGTGAACTCGTCTTCCCGCTCCCCGGCCCGCCGGCCAGAAACGTGATGGTCTCCCCGTCTTTTTTCACGGGCTTCGCCATTTCCCGGTAAAACCGGTCGCGCACATATTTCCCCGCCGCCTCCTGCGTCGCCCGCGATGTCGCCCCTTCGCCCTTGGCCATCCGTCGCGCCGCGTCCGTGTTCCACACCCGTCCGCCCGCCGCGCCCTCCTGCCGGTCGTAAAGCTCGTCATTCTCCCGGTCGCTGCGCCCGTTCATCTCGTCGGTAAACCGCTGCTCCGCCGCCCGCTCCGCCGGCGTCAAATCCTCCTTGCTCTTTCCTATCCCCAGCCTGTTCGCCGGCCGCTGCCCGCCCGCCGCCGGCATCCCTTTCGTCTGGTCGCGGTTCGCCTCGTTTTGCCTGTCCATCTCGGTCGGCGGCGTGCTTCGCGTCTCATCGCCAAACATCTCCATCGTCCCGGTGTCCGGCAGCGGCTTGTCTTCCGCCGTCTCTTGCGCCGGCTGCGTCTCCCCCGACAGGTTGAAAGGCGTCTCATTCCCGAAAAGCTCCCCGCCCTGTTGCGCCGCGCCCGCCGGCGCCGCCGCCTCCGGCAGCTTCACCCCCGCCTCTTTCGCCAGTTCGCGAAACAAGTCCGCGTCCGGGTTGCGCAGCCGCGCCACCTCCGCCTCCAGTTCCGCCACGCGCTGTTTCAGCGCATCGGGATTGTCCACCGGCAGCCCCATCTTCCGCGCCGCCGCCGGGTATTTCGCCGCGTTGCCCGCGGCCTTTATCATCTCCGTGCGCTCGTTGATGCGCTCATTCTGCACCTTCGCAATCGCCTTCGCCTGCCGCTCAAACTCCGCGAAGTCCCCGCCCATGCTCGCAAAGCCGAGCTGGTCTCCGGCCCGCACCACCGGCGTGTTGTTTATCAGCGAAAAATTGCGCACGCTCAGCTCAAGCATTTGCGCGCTCAGCCTGTCGGCGTCTTTCAAGACGCTCGCCTGCGCCGCCTCGTTCCCCGGCGCCCCCCGCGCTATCGCTACGGCTTTTCCTTCGGCAATTTCACCGTTCGCGTAAAGGTCGAATAAGCGATCCGTCCC
>JAITDF010000337.1 GCA_031282705.1 Opitutaceae bacterium
AGGACGGGCAAAAAGACCGCCGGCAGCAGGACCGGGAAAAACAAAACCAGCCGGACTCCGCCGACCGGCAACAGCCGCAGGACGCAAACCGCCCCGAACCGCGCCAAGGCGAAAAAGCCTTCGACGACATGCAGAAAAAGGACGATCAAAAGGACGCCGCCGCCCAGCCGAAACCCGAGGCCGGCGACCAGCGGCAACCACAGCAACCCGACAAGCAACCCGCCCCGTCCGGCGGCGCCCGCCCGCAACCCGCGAACCCCGGCGACACGCAGCAAGTCGGCGGCACCGCCGGCGACCAGTCCGCGCAGCCCGTTGACCCCGCGCTCGTCGTCCCGCTCCAAAGACTCGACCAGATCCGCAACCAGGATTCCCCAGCCCGCCTTTTCCAACTCATGCAAGATCCCAATCAGCCCGTCAAAAAAGGCAAAGACTGGTAAGCCGCCATGACACCACCCGCCGTCCGAAACTCCTCCGCCCGCCGTTTGCTCCCGCGCCTCGCCGCCGCCCTCGCCGCCGCGTTCGCCGCCGCCCTCGCCGCCGCGCCCGCCGCCCTCCCCGCCCAGACCGTGCGCTGGGACCCCGCCGGCGGCAGCCTCGCCCAAGGCCAGACCAGCCAGATCAGGCTCGTCTTTGAAAACTGCAAACCAAACGGAAACCCGCCCGTGCCCGACGTGCCCGGCCTCGCCATGCAGTATTTGGGGACGAACACCTCCGCCTCCATCAGCATCAACAACAACGTCAGAACCTCCACCGAGACGGTTTCCCTCACCTACGCCGTCCGCCCCGGCAACCCCGCCCCCGTCACCATCCCGGCCTTCACCGTCGAGACCGACAAGGGCCACCTCACGGTCCCGCCCGCGCAATTCCAGGTCGGCCAGGCCACCGTCGGCGAACGGCGCACGCTCGAATCCGTCGCATCGTCGCACCTTTCCGCGCCCGCCGAAGTCTGGGCCGGCGGCGTGTTCCCGCTCACCTACACCATCAACGCCAGCCACAACCTCCTCCACTCGCTCGGCGGCGGCCCGCAATGGACGCCCGACCCGCTCGTCACCGAACCCTGGCGCGACCCGCCGCAGGTCGGCGACGGCATCCTCAACGGCGAAAACCGCCGCGTCGTCAGGTTTTCCTCCCGCGCCCTCGCCCGCCAGCCCGGCGCCCTCGCGCTCAACCCCGTCACCCAGCTCATCAACCTCAACACCGGCCAGACCTCCTTCGGCTTCTTCTCCCGCCCCAACCTCGAACAATACGAAATCAAAAGCGACGCCCCCGCCATCAACGTAAAACCGCTCCCCGCCCCCGCCCCCGCCTCCTTCGCCGGCGCCGTCGGCCAGTTCGTCCTCGACTCCAAAATCGTCCCCCAGGCCGTGAAAGTCGGCGAACCCATCACCTGGACGCTCACGCTCACCGGCACGGGCAACTGGCCCGACATCCCCAACTTCGCCCCGCGCGACGTCTCAAAAGCCTTCCACGCCATCACCTCGCAACCCAAGCGCACCATCAAGGAAGGCACGCTCTTCGAGGGCGAACTCACCCAGGACATCGTGCTCGTCCCCACCGAGGCCGGCACCTACCGGCTCGGGCCGATTGACTGGACCTACTTCGACCCCGCCGCCGGCGACTACAAAACCAACCACATCCCCCTCATCACCCTCGACGTCGCCGCCACCGCCGCGCCCAACGCCTCCGCCCGCGCCGCGGGTGGCGGCGCCGCCGGAAATGCCGGAGCCGGCGCCGGCGGATAGCGTGGCGCGGGCGGCTCGCCCGTGGACGGCGGCTTCGCCGCCGCCCCCCCCGCGCCCGCGGCCATCCCGCGCGACCCGCTCCCCGGCGCCGCGAACGTCGCCGTCCCCGCGGCGGACGCCGCCCTCGTCGCCCGCGCCCTCGCCGTGCTCGCCCTCGTGCCGCTCGCCTGGCTCCTGATGGCGCTGAAACGCGCCCTCCGCACCGACCCCGCCCGCCCGCGCCGCGAGGCCCGCCGCCGCCTCGCGCAAACGCTCCGGGCGCTCGACGCCACCACCGACCGCGAACACACCGCGCGCCTCCTGCAAGCCTGGCAGCGCGACACCGCCATCCTCTGGCAACTCCCGCAAACCGTGCCCGCCGCCGAAAACCTCCGCGCCATCATCGCCGAAAGGCTGGGCGGAAAAAAACTGAAGGCGGAAAAGCTGAAAGCTGAAAAATTGAAAGCCGAAGCGCAGAGGGCCGAAGGGCTGAATACTGAAAAGCTGAAAGCTGAAAAACAGCCCCCGAAACCCGCCGCCCCCCCCTTGGGAGCGCCGAGTTTCCACTCGGCGGCCGGCGGCGAAGCCGCCGCCATATCCAGCGCCCCCCCCGCCGCGCCCGCCGCCCCCGCCGCCGCCACTAACGCCACTAACGCCGCCAGCGCCACCGCCCCAAAAAGTGGAAGCGGCGCCCCGCCGCTTTCCACAAGCGGCAAGATGCCGCTTCCACCCTCCGCCGCCCGCTCCGCCGACCCCGCCGTCCCCGCCGCCGCCGACCTCTGGGCCGGCCGCTGCGCCGAGGCCGACCGCGTGCTCTACGCCGCGCGCGTGCCGCATTCGCCGG
This sequence comes from Opitutaceae bacterium, assembly GCA_031282705.1. Classification (GTDB taxonomy): domain Bacteria; phylum Verrucomicrobiota; class Verrucomicrobiia; order Opitutales; family Opitutaceae; genus Termitidicoccus. The sequence continues at coordinate 2,566 of JAITDF010000337.1, forward strand.
ACTGGACCGCGCGCGCCGCCGAGGCCCTCGCCGCCACGCGCCTCCCCCGCTTCACCCCCCTAGGCCTCCTGCGCCCGCGCAACCTCTGCCCGTTCCTCCCCTCTTTCCTCTTTGTCTTTGCCTTTCTCTTTCTCTCAACCGCGCCCCGCGCCGCCGCATGGTCCGCGCCCGCCGCCGCATCCGCCGCATCCGCCGTGTCCGCATCCGCCGCGCCCGCTGCGCCCGCCGCATCCACCGCCGCCGCATCCGCCGCCGCCGCCGCCCGTCCCGCGCCCGCGCCCGCGGCCCCGAAACCCGCGCCGGACCCCGCCCTCGACGCCTACGCCGCCGGCGACTTCCCCGCCGCCGAAAACCACTGGCGCGACCGCCTCGCCGCCGCGCCGGCCGACTGGATCGCGCACCACAATCTCGCCCTCGCCCTCGCGCAGCAGAACAAGTGGGCCGAATCCGCCGCGCACGCCGCCGCCGCCTTTGTGCAAAACCCCGCCGACCCCTCCGTGCGCTGGCACCTGCCCGTGATGATGGAACGCGCCGGCTACGCCCCGCCGGTGCTGGTCAACTTCGCGCGCCCCGACCTCATGCACGCCCTCGCCGCGCGCCGCTCCGCCGCCGGCTGGCAGGACGTGCTCCTCGTCTCGGTCGCGCTCGCCGCCGCCGCGCTCATCCTTCTGCTCGCGCGCGCCTACGCGCTTCGGAAAAAACTCATCCTCATCCCCGCCGCCGCGCTGCTGCTCCTGCTCGCCTCGGCCCTCGGCCTCGCGATTTCGCTCACCAGCCTCTGCGCCTGGTCGCCCGTCGCCGACACGCGCACGGTGATTGTCTGGCAGGCCTCGACCCTCCGCTCGATTCCCACCGACGCCGGCGACACGCAAAAAACCACGCCCCTCCCCGCCGGCAGCGTGGCGCTCGTGGATAAAACCTTCCTCGGCTGGTCGCGCCTCGTTTTCGAAAACGGCCAGACCGGCTGGACCCGCCGCGAGGTTTTCGTGCCGTTGTGGAAATGAGCGCAAAACCGCCCCGCTGCTTCGCCCCCCCTGCCCTGCCCTTCCCCCCCGCGCCCAATCCCGCCGCATCCGGCGGACAAACCTTCCCCGGCGAATGGCATAAAATCGCGCATGGCGCGAACCCCCGGCCAGACTGATGGGAACCTCTAAAAATTGAACAGAAGGCAACAAAGAGAATGAAGAACAACAGAGGGGTGCCTGCCCTTGGTCATCCCAACCTGTTTTTAGCAACTGATGTTACGCATTTCCGTCGTACCGCAGGTTTCCAAACCTGCTTAAAAACTCACGCCTGGCCGCGAACCCGCAATCAGGCATGAGCTTCGAAGCAGACTTGGAAGTCTGCGGTAC
>JAITDF010000399.1 GCA_031282705.1 Opitutaceae bacterium
ACCGCAGACTTCCAAGTCTGCTCCGAAGCTCATGCCTGATTGCGGGTTCGCGGCCAGGCGTGAGTTTTAAGCAGGTTTGGAAACCTGCGGTACGACGGAACCGCGTAACATCAGTTATGCAATACTAATTTGTGCAATCGAACTCTGCCGAACAAACATGCAATGCTAATTTGTGCAATCCGACTCCGGAGGGATGTCCAAGTGACACTTGTTTTGCCGGCGGAAGTCCGGCCGGGCATCCAAGTGACACTTGTTTTGTCGGCGGAAGTCCGGCCGGGCATCCAAGTGACACTTGTTTGGTCGGCAGAAGTCTGGCCGGGTATCCAAGTGACACTTGTTTGGTCGGCGGAAGTCCGGCCGGGCATCCAAGTGACACTTGTTTGGTCGGCGAAAGTTTGGCCGGGTCTCCAAGTGACACTTGTTTTGTCGGCGGAAGTCCGGCCGGGTATCCAAGTGGCACTTGTTTGGGTGGAGGGACTCAAGCAGCATGTCCGGGTGGCGCTTGTTCACGCGGCACGAGCCAAGCAGGGCAAGCGGGACGCTTACCCTACTTCCAATCCGGCAAGCGGGACGCTTGCCCTGCGCCCCAATCCCGCGTTTCAATCCCGCGGCGCCAAGGCGGGGGGCGCGGGCGTGTTTTATTGCGTTGTTCCGGGGAGTGCGAACCAGCCGGTGGTCCTGGCGGCGGCGCCGGGTTCGGCGAGGTGCAGCCGGACCCGGATGTCGCGGTCCATCGGCACGCCGGCAAGGGTGAATTCGTAGGGGAATGAGGCGAGGCTTTGCGCCGGGGCGTTTTCGATTTCCAGCCGCGCCGCGGCGCCGGCGGCGGGGCGGCCGTCCATGACTGCGTAGAGCGAATCGCTGCCGAAGGGGGAGCGGATGCGGAAGAGGCGCAGTTCGCCCCAGGGGCCGCCAAGGGGGGCGATGACCGGGCGCGTTTCGAGTCTTGGGAGCGCGGGCACGACTTCGGTCTCGGCGGCGTCGAAGGAAAGGACGGCCACGCCGCGCGCGGGGAGCGTGACGCGGTGGCGGCCTTGGGCGTCGGTGGCGAGCCTGGGTTTCGTCGCGGAGCGGCTGTCTCCCGTGATGCGGAGGAGCGGCTTTTTGCCGGGCGCGATGCCGAGCGCCTCGCGGTCGAGCGTGACCGTCGCGGCGGCGCTTCCGCGGGCTTGGTTGAGGAGCACGAGGTGGAATTTGTTTTTCCCGCGCGCGCCGAAGTAATCGACCATCGGCGTGTCCACGCCGAATTTTTCGCGGTCGAGCATGAGGCGGCATCCGGCGTCGTCGAAAACGCGTCCGGGTTTGCCGCCGTAGATGCGCGAGCTGAACCAGACGTAGCCTTGTTGTTTGGAATAGGGGAAGCGGATCGCGCCGCGGGTGCGCACGTCGGCGTCGGTGACGATGTAGTCAACGAGCATCGCGAGGTGGACGGGCGCGTGGTGCCAGTAAAAGGAGGTGAGGTCCGGCCCGGTGCGCGGGTAATCCGGGTCTTGCATGATGTCGGTGTGGGCGGAGAGGTAATAGCCGGGGTAGTTTGCGCCGCGCCCGATGAGGGTGTTGCGGGCGAAGGTGCGGTAATAGTCGTCGCCGGTCTGTCCGTGGAGGCGGAGGAGGTTGGCGGCCCAGACGGAGAGCATGATGTTGCTCATGCCGTTGGCGCAGGCCGAGAAGTAGGTGACCGGTTGCTCAAGGCCGAGGCCGGCGGGGGAGACGGTCCATGCGGGGACTTGTTTTTCGGGGATGGCGAAGGTGGCGTCGGTGCGGGTGTGCGCCTTGAGCTCGCCGGGCCAGCCGAGGCGGAAGGCGGCGTCGCCTTTCCACCAGACGACGTGGTTCGACTCATATTTGTTTCCCGGATAAAGGGTCATGGCTCCGGGGCGCACCGGCGGGGCGACCCAGAGGCCGGCGATGGTGTGGGCCGCGCCGAGCCGGGCGGCGTCGAGGTGGCGCGGGTCGGCGGTGAGTTCGTGGAGGTCGAGCAGGTCCCACCAGTAGGGATAGTGGGAGACGTTGTAGAAGGGCTGGATGCCGGGGGACACGGAGAGGGCGGGGTTGGTCTCAAAGGCGTGGAAGGCGCGCGTGATCCAGCCGTCGGCGTCGGCCCGGATGCGTTCGAGGAGCGCGGCGCCGGGTTTTGCGCGGTGGAGCGCGAGCCAGCCGGACCATTCGGGTTCGGCGATGCCGTTGGGTTTGCGCGGGCGCCCGTCCGGCGCGGCGATGTAGGATTCGAGCCAGGGGTTCAGGCCGCGCGTGAGGTCGTCGATGCCCTGCCAGACCGCCGAGCCGAAGAAGGTGTGCCGGTAGTCGATGGCGGCGGATTTGTCCGTGACGTAGAGGTTGTCCCTGGCGGTGAGGGCAAAATGCGCGCTGGGGCGGCTTAGGAGAAACTCGATCGTGGGGAGCGAGCGCGCGGCGTAGAATTTTTCGTTTTGCGTGAGGAGGGCCGCGGAGAGGTAGGTGAGCGGCGAGGCGTGCGTGACGGTGCTGGGGCTTTCGATGTTTTCGGGGCCTTTGAGGCGCGCGTCCCAGCCGCCGGCCTTGTCGTCGGCGAGGAGGTCGATGATGTTGAGGGCCTGTCCGGTGAGCGAGGTCGTGACGGGCTCGCGGTAATCCGTGACGCCGTAGATCTGCGCGTCGGCGTCGCGCATGACCGTCTCCCAGGGCTGCGGCGTGGCGACGAGGTGCCAGGCGGCGCGGAGCGTCTCGCCGCGTTTTTTTTGCGACCCGGCGGCGCCGAGGATGGGGGAGAAACTCCAGGCTTGCGCGTCGCCGCCGGGCGCGAGGAGCGTGAAGCCGAAACGGGCGTTGGCGCGGCCGGCCCATGCGCCGTCGAGAAACTCCGGGGCGGCGATGATGCCGCGCGTGATGGCGGGCGTGGCGGCGCCGGCTTTCTGCCCGACGAGCGCATAGGGGTGCGGCGTGAGCGAGGAGGTGATGAGTTCGGGGCTTTCGGGCATGCGGCGGAATTGATAAACCGGCGGGAGCATGACGGCCTCGACTTCTCCGCGGGGCACGGGCTGGCCGCAGGCGAAGGCGAACGAATACCAGGCGTCGTCGGCGACTTCGTGGCTGACTTCGACGCGCGCGGCGTCGCCGCCGGCCGGCAGGCTCCAGGTGCCGCGGACGGTGAGCGGCGAGGTGGCGGAGCGGTATTCGACCTCGACGGAGCCGTCGCCGCGCGGGCGCGCGTCCACGGGGTCGAGCCGCGTGGTTTTGCCGGCGGCGAGCCAGGGGTCGCGCAGGTCGGCGGCGCGGCGCATCGTGCGGCCCCCGAGTGTCCAGTCGGCTTGCGCGCCGGTTTTCCAGACGGGGAAAAAGGCATTGAACGAGGCGGCGTTTTTTTCGCTGGAAAAAAGAAACAGCGGCTCGACCCCCGCGTCGATGGCGAGCGCGCGGCCCTGGGCGTCCCTGGAGCGGATTTCGCGCCAGACGCGGGGGGCGCCGCCGGTTGTGCGCGCGGCGCGAAAGACGATGGACGCGGCGATGGCCGCGCCGGCGTTGCCCAGCGTGGCGAGCGGATTTGCGTTGCGGTCGGGCGCGGGCGGCTGCGGCGCGTCGTCCGCGAAAACGCGCCGCGGCTGGACGACGGGGACGCGGTGGGTGTTGAGGGAATTGCGCTGGCGGGTGTTGGGATCGAGCGCGGTGGCGGTGGTGAGCAGGATCGCCTCAAGACGCCCGAAATTGCGCGCGGTGTCCACGATTTCGATCATGCGCAACCCGGCGTCGAGTTGCATTTCGCCGACGTGCTCCCATGCCCAGCCGTCGGCGTTGTGCGCGCCGGATTCCCGCGCGGCGGGTGCGTCGTCGATTTTGACGAGCAGGCGCCGTCTGCCGGACTGGTTGTTGATGTAGTTCCGGGTGCGCGTCCAGATTTGGTAACGGCCGGGCTGTGCGACGTTGACGCCCGCGAATGCCGTGCCGGGCTGGTTGCCGGACTGGATGTGGTCGCCCGCGCGCTGCCATGTATCGAGGGCGGCAAAGCTTTCCGGCTCGACGAGGAGCGAGGCCCCGTCGGCGCGCGCCGCCGGTTGCGCGAAGGCGGGAAGCGCGGCGGCGCAGACGGTTGCGAGGAGCGCCGATTTTGCGAGGGAGGCGGGTCTTGCGAGGGAGGCGGGCAGGGTGAGGGTGTGCATGTTTTTTATTGGCAAGGAAGGGAACGTGCGGGCCCTGCGTTTTCGTGGAAAAATGAAGGGCGCCGCGGTGCATGGAGGCATCGGCGCGCCAAAAAGTGAACGCCTATTTTGGTCAATGCTTGACCACGATCCACGCGCGCGCCGGGCGCGGTCGGAAGCGATGGGAGCGGACTGCGAAACGGTTCAATGTTCCCCGCTATTTTGAATGGATTTCACATCGCGCCGCCGCGAAGCGGAAGCAGGGGTTGACCTTTTCAGCCCCGTGACCTTTTTAATTTTACTTTGTTAAATTCTAAAATCGTTTGCGTCGTTCGATATCCTTTTTTCTCGCCCGG
>JAITDF010000637.1 GCA_031282705.1 Opitutaceae bacterium
TGGGTGGAATGAGGGTGTGGTTTGCATGGGTTTTTCTACTCGCTACTCGCTACTCGCTACCCGCTACTGGTTCACGAAATCGGCGGAGACGGCCCGCCGCAGTTGTCCGGTGTCGATGAGCGGGCGGTCGCTGCCTTTGGCGGCGATGGTGGCGGGGGCGTTGGCCGGCCAGCGGCCCCCGAACGAGGTTGCAAACGCCTCTTTGCTCACGCCCTCGCACACGGAGGCGATTGTTTTGAGCATCGGCTTGGGGCCGAGGGCGGTGATGGCCTTGGTGAGCGCGGGGCGGTGCGCGTCGAGGCCGCGCTGGGTGTTGAGCGTGAGCGGGGCGCGAAGGAACGAGCGCTCCGGGATGCCGCGCGAGGCGCTGCCGAACTCATGCACGCGGGCGATTTCCGCGTTGTCCGGCCCCGGCCCGCTGCGTTTCGCATTCTCGCCGAGGATGCCGACGCGGATGTAGGAGCGGTTCATCGCGTCGATGTTGCGCATGAGTCTTTCGAGGCCCTGCGTGCTGATGCGGATTTCGGTTTGTTCGGGCATGGTGTTGCGAGTGGCGGCGGGTGGGCGGGCGGCGGGTGGTGGTGAGTGGCGGCGACGGCGGTGGCGGTGTTTTTTCGACTGCAATCGACTAAAATCGATTGCAGTCGATTGCAGTCGATGGGTGGCGGTGGGTGGAATGAGGGTGTGGTTTGCATGGGTTTTTCTACTCGCTACTCGCTACTCGCTACTGGTTCACGGCCATGTCGCCCCTTGGAACGCGCACACGTTGCCGATGAGGCGCGGCGCGATGAGGGAGAGGTATTTCATGCCGTAGCCGGTCGTTCCAAAGAACGAGAGGGCCGGGCTTTTCAAAATGGCGTCGGGTATGGCGTAGCTTTCGCTCACGCCGCCCACGGAACGCGAATTTACCAGCCATGTGTAGGAGCCGGAGACGCCCTGCGCGGCGTTTTTCAGGTCATGCACAAGGTAATGCGCCGCGGCGTAGAGGAATGCCGTCGCGAATGCCTCCTGGGACTCGAAAAGCGCCGGGTTGAAATTGGCCTTCGCCTCGGCAAACGCCTTCGCGATGTCGGCCTCGCGCACCTTGGAAAGGTCGGCGGGGTCGTCGCCGGCGGCGGCAAAGGGAAAATCCCGTGCGAACCACGAGCGGAAGGCGTCGGCGTCTGGTTGGGTGAAGGCCATTTTATATAGTCAGTAGCGAGTAGCGAGTAGCGAGTAGTGAGTAGCGAGTAGCGAGTAGCGGGTAGTGAGTAGCCGGCTGGCGGTGGAATGAGGGTGTGGTTTGCGTGGGTTTTCTACTCGCTACCATCTACTCGCTACTCGCTACTGTTTTTATCAGGCGTTTTTGGGCGGGCGGCCCCGGCGGGCGGGCTCGGTCGCGGTCGCCGCGGGCGCGGACGCCTTGGCGATGAGTTCGCGCGGGAACGCGGCGAGCAGCTTTGCGCCGGTGTCCTCGGCCCCGGCGGGAATCCCGGTGTCGCGTCCCGGCGCAAGCCGGATTGCACCGTGCTGGATGGTGCGTTTGCCTTTGTTGTGAATAATCATGTTTCGGATTTGGTTGCGGATTTGGATTTGGATGGCGAGTAGCGGGTAGCGAGTGGTGGTGGTGAGTGGCGGTGGCGGTGGCGGCGTTTTTTTATCGACAGCAATCGACTCAAATCGATTGCAGTCGATTGCGGTCGAAAAAACTCGCCGCCGCCGCGGTTTAGTAGCGGAATTGCAACGCCTCGTGCGGGCGGAGGAAGGCCACGCCGGTGAACTGGCCGTAGGCGGCGTCCTGGAACTGGAAGTTGTTCACGCTGTTCGGCTGCGTGGCGGTGATGTTGACGGGTATGTCCATGACCACGCTTTCCGTGTCGTAGCGGAACAGCGTGTAGAGGTTCGCCCCCTCGTCATTGTAATCCGCGTCGGCGTAGGCCAGCGGGAGGATTTTGAAGTCGGGGATGAACCGCTTGAACGTGTCCTCAAGGAACGCGAGCAGCGAGATAGGGAACGTGCCGGTGGTGCCGGGGGTGAGCACGCCGAGGCCGTAGTAATCGCTCTGCGGGATGACGAAGCGGTTCGGCATGGCGGTCTGGCTGGCGTTGGCCCGGTAGAGCGCGATGACGTTGCCGACAAACGCGGTGATTTCGGCGGCGGTCATTTGCTTGATGGGCTTGGTGATGGTGGCGGTGTCCACCGTGACCTCCGGGCTGTTGAGCAGGCCGGCGAGGTCGCCGTCGGTCTTGCTGCCGAGGAAGGCGATGCGCTGGATGCCCAAGTCCCAGTTTTTCTTGCGGGCGGAGTGCTTGGCGGCGATGGCGTCCCAGTTGTTGGCAAGCAGGGCCTGCTCGAGCTCGACGATGGTATATTGGATGGCCTTCGCCCAAGTCACGACCTTGCGGGTGAGGCTGCTCACGCTCGCGTTGGCCAGCGAGAGCTGCGCGCCGCCGGTGGCCTGGTTGATGATGCCGCTCTCGAAGTCGTCGCTGTTGCTGTAGGCGAGCGTGTGCAGGAGGCTTTCGGCAAAGGCGCCTTCGCCGACAACCAAGGGGAGGTAGTCGGCGACGGGCACCTCGAAAAACTTCTGCTCTACCATGCGCCGCTTGATGTAGGTGAGCGTGTCGAGGATGATTTGCACGCCGGCGGCCTTGCTTTCGATGTCGCCGGTGCTGTTGTTGCGGATGCTGGTGAGGTAGGAGCCGTGACGGAGTTCGTCGGCCTCCATGAGTTCGCCGGCGGAGTTGAGGCGCTGGTGGGGGCCGGCGGGGAGGCTGTCAAACTTGCCCGTGGGCCGGTAGAGGATGGATTTAATCATGTGATTTTATATGTTTGGTTTTCAGTGGCGAGTAGTGAGTCAGTAGCGAGTAGCGAGTAGTGAGTAGTTGGCGGGCGGTGGGTGGGTTGGTTGGTGGTTTTTTCGACCGCAATCGACTGCAATCGATTAAAGTCGATGGCGGTCGATGGGCGGCCTCAGGTGGCGGAAAGGGTTCCGTCCTGGGCCACGGCGAGGCCGGCGCCGACCTTCACGCCGCCGAGTGTGTTGGCGGTGGCGGGGGGCAGGGTGTAGGCGGCCTGCGGGGCGATGAGCACCGCCACCAGCTGGCCGGCGGCGCCGGTCTGCGAGACGGCGATGCCGAGCGCCTGCTCGCCGGCGGCGGCGGGGCTGACGGCGCCGGAGCCCGGCTCGCTCTTGACGAGGGAGCCGCGGGCGACGGCCGCGCCGCCCTCCAGATAGACGAAGCTGCCGGCGAGGGCGATTTCCACCACCGCGCCGGGCGCGACGGTGTTTTTCTTCGTGTTGTAGAGGATGACGCCGAAGGGGGCGTCGTCGGCGCCGGCGGCGTCCACGAGGATTTCGGGGGACGCGCCGGAGGCGAGTTTGACGGCCTGGCCGGCGATGAATTCGACGGCGGCGGAGGCCGGGAGGATGCGGGCGGAAACCTTGTTGAGGTTCGGCCCTTTCACGCTGTCACCGGCGAGGGCGCCGGGGGCGAACTGGTTGAGGGATTGTGTGGACATGATGGGAAGAGTTTAAGTTTGAAAGTTTAAGTTTAAGTTGGTTTTTCGACTGCAATCGATTGCAGTCGATTGCAGTCGAAAAATGGCGGTGGAATGAGGGTGTGGTTTTCAGTTTTTGCCGGGCGTGCCGTAAAGCTGGCGGGCGCGGGCGAGCTTGTCCTCAACCGTTTGCGGGCGGTTGAAGGGGCGGGCGGGCGCGCCGGCGTTGGCGCGTGCGCGGGCCAGGATTTTGAAGTTCTCCGGGGAGCGGAAGGAGAGGCTGTTGGTTTTTTTGCGGTTTTTCTTCTCCACGACATTCCCGTCCTCGGCCTTCTCTTTCTTGGCGGCGGCGCCTTCGTCGTCGTTTTCGAGGTCGTCATCCGCGGCGGCAGCGTCATCGGCGGCGGCGTCATCGTCGGTGCCGTCGGCGGCGGGATTTTCGTCCTCGATGCCGTTGACCTTTTTGTAGGCGGCAATGAGTTCCCTTGCGGTCACTTTTTTGCCTTCGACTTCAAACTCGGTTTCGTCGCTGAGTTCGGTTTCTTTTTTGTCCCCGTCCTTTTCGGGAGGGGCTTCGTTGAGCCGCTTGTAGGCGGCGATGAGGTCGGCAACGCGGGCCTCGTGCTTGCTGTTGACGCGGACGACGGCATCGGGGGCGATGTCGCCCGCCTCGTCCGTCTGTCCCGCGCCGAGTTTCTTTTTAATCCATTTGAGCATGGCGGGTGTTTTGTTTTTGCGTGGTGGTTTCGAGTTCAGTTTCACTCCGCACGCCGAACCGGGGTTCGGAGTGATGGTGAGTGGCCGTTTCGAGTTCAGGCGGATGGTCGCGCCCTCGAATCGGGGGTTCGCGACAATCGCCAAATGGGTGAAAGTGATGCCGGCAAGCTCGCGGTCGTAGTCCATCGCGTGCCATTTCTTTCCGTTGGAAGGCACGGAGGCGTTGACCTCGAAGGCGCACGAGACGGAAAGGCCGTCGCGCACGAGGCGGACGGCGTCACCGGAGGTGAGTTTGCCGGTGCAGAAAAACCAGCCGCTGGCGGCGTCGTAGCCGGTGCCCTCGACAACGCCCTTTTCGAGGGCGGCGCGGTTTTCCGGCGTGAGTGCCTGGTGTTCGATGATGACCGGGCGGCCGATCATCGAGCCGAGAGCCTTTTCGATGGTCGCCTTGCGGAGCAGTTCCACGCCGGCGTTCTGGTCCTGGTAGGAAATCAGACCGGGCTCGATGAAGCGGCTGGTGAAGGCGCGGCCCTTGCCGGCGCCGGCGCCCAGGGTGTTGATGCGGGCGGTGAAATAGCGGGTGCCGCCGGGGCCGGGCGCGGGGGCCGGCGCGGGGCTGGAGTTGGCGCGGAACGCGGGCGCGGCGAAGGCCGGCGAGGCCGGGCGGAAGACAAGGGGCGGCGGGCGGAAGATTATGGGCGCGGCGTTGGTTTTTTCGGGCGTATTTTTCGTGTTGATTTTTTCCAACAACCGGCGTTCGATGTCCGTCGAAGCCTCGGGCGTGGTATCGCTTGCGGAATTCTCAAGTGTGCCATCCTCATGACGCGGCTTCAACCCTCCGGGTGCGGCAATGCTTGCAGAATTCCCGGCCTCGCCGCCTTTCGCCCGGAGCTTTTTTATTTCCATCAATTCGAGGGAATAGATGCGGTGCCCGTGCCGGACGGATTCTTTTGCGGTGATGTAAGCGGCGGCGGTTTCGCCCTCGAAAATGACCGGCGCGGCAAAGCGTTTGATGGAGGCGATGTTCGGGTCTCCATTATTGTCGGGCCGTTTTTCCAACAGCGTGGCGTGTTTCCAAAGCGTCTCCATGCGCGCCGCCGCCGCGTTGTGCTGGCCCGCCGTGAAGCCGTTGGCCTGGGATTTTTCAAGCGCGGCAGTGCTGACAATTTTCCCCCGCTGCTCGCGATTGATTTCTGCCATGATGCCCGTCTCTTCGTTTTCGAGCGGCTTGCCGGCGAGGGCGGCCAGTTCTTTCAAGGCGTCATCGCGGGTCACGTTGGTATTCGTGATGGTGAGGGATTCGCGTGCGATTTTCGCGGTGGCGGCACCGTCGGCTCCGACTTGGGCGGCGGCGCCGGCGCCGCCGGTGCCTTTGAACTCCCCCGCCTTGTTGCGCGGATGCTCTTTCTCAAACGCGGCGTCATGGCGGCGCGTCCGCGCCGCGGACGGCAGGAAGACCAGGGGGGCGCGGAGTTGGTTTTTTCGGGGTTGACTCCGTGCCTCCACTTATACAGTTTGTCTTTGGAATGGGGCGAACCTTCCCCCGTGTTTGGAACGCGGGTCGGTTGGTTCTCCCCATTTCCACTTTCCAAGATATCCGCGGAGGTTGCATTGGCATCGTATTGGAAATCGCCGGCGTCGTTTTTGCGCGCCGGGCGAAACACCAGCGGGAGCGCCAGCGGAAGCGCACGGGCGAGCACGGCGGGCAGGAAGCGGAGGGCGGCGGTTGCGCTCATGCGAACACCCCTCCGCGCACGCACACCGGCGCGGCGTTTTCATGAAAACCCCGGTCAAGCTCCGCCTCGGCGAAGTCGTCGATGACGACGATCGGCAGGGCCGCGCAGCGGCAGTTAAAATCCTCGCCGGGGTTGGCGCGCCGCCCGGTGGCGCGGTCAACGATGGGCGGGCTGGAAAAGTCGAAGACGCGGTTGTTCAACTCGCGGTGGTCGTGACGAACGCGCCGGTCGTTGGAGGTTGACCAGCGGTAGCGCGTGATGCCCGCGTCGCGGTAGCGTTGCCCGGTGAGCTTGGAAACGTAGAGCGCGGTTTCCTGCCGGGCGATGAATTCCGCCCGGCGCTGGCCGACGCCGATCTCGGCCTTCACGATTTCAACGAGGCGGTCGGAGCGGTGGCCGGCCTCGGCGTTTTTGACCACAAGCTCGCGCAACGCCGCGACGCGCTCCTGGGTGAAGCCCTTGATGCCGAGGTTGACGTTGCGGTTGAAATCGGCGTCGAGCGCGGCGCGCATGGCGGGCTGCACACCGGCGGGGATTTCATGCACGCCGCGAAGCGGGGCGGTGGCGGCGTCAAATTGCCCGCCGGCGGCGCGGGCGAGGGTTTCCGTTGAAATTTTCAGGTCGACGGGGTGCGGCGCGGCGCTGATGCCGTCATAAATTTGAATCAGGAAGCGGTTGATGACGGCGTGCACCTCGCGGGAGGCGGCCAGCGATTCGGCGGCGGCGGCGCCCACGGCGGCGGGCAGCGCGCGCGAGGGCGGGAGGTGGAAGCTGTGCTGGCCGGCGCGACGGCCGGGGGTCGCGCCGAGGTCGCGGAGGGCGCGGGAAACGCGGGCGTCGAAACGCCCGGAAAAGGCGCCGTTGGCAAACCAGATGCGGCGGTCGCGGAGGGCCTGGGCAACGATTTCCCCCGCGCTTTGGCGGACGGTGTTTTCACGTTTCCCACCGGCCTTGCGCGGGCGGAACGCCGGCGGCGGCGCGCCGGCTTTCAGGCCGGCACCGGCGAGGATGTCGAGAAGCGGGCGGTAAAGCAAATCGCCGAGCGCGGCGAGAATTTCGCGCTCGACCGGCAGGGCGTAGCTGTCGAAGGCGACCACGGGGGAGAGGGTGATTTCCTTTCTCACGCGGCCTCCCTTCGTTTTTCCAGACCCATGTCTTCGCCGCCGCCCTGCCCGCCGCCGCCTTGCCCGCCGTCCGGCGCGAAGCTGCCCGGCGCCGGCTCGCGGAGGCCGTCGCCGACCTCGCTTCCGTGCTTGTAGATGCCCTCCTTTTGGAGGGAAAGCATGGCCTCCCGCCCGGAAAGCAGATCGCGGTCTTTCAGCGCGAGGATGCGGGCCTGCCGCGCATCCTTCACCTGCTCCTCCTGGGTGCCGTCAAGAATTTTGAGCGGCTTCCACTTGATTTCAAAATCGGGAAGGAACCCGAAAAGCTGCCGGCAGCGCAGGCCGGTCACAGCGCGCAACAGAGGCTCCGCCTTGACGCGGACGCCCTCGACGATGGCGTTGTAATTCTCGATGGCGTCCTGCCCGCCGCCAAACCCCGTAGCGCTCTGCCCGAAGAGTTTGTTCATCGGGATTTTCAGGGCGGAGGAAAGGTTCAGCCTCAGTTGCTCGTAGATTTCACCGAAGCCGGAAAAGGCGATTTGCTTCTGGATGAAATCGTCCGTCGCGTCCATCGTGATGGCGCGCTGGTGGTTCTTCAAAAAGTTGGCCAGCGCCACCCGGCGTTGCGTCGCGTTGGTGCCCTCCTCGCTGGCGAGCGCGGCGTTGAAACCCTCGATTTTGAACACGTCGATTTTCGCCTCGTCGATGAGTTCAAAGAGCATGGTCTCAAACTTCACGAATGAGTTGATGGGCCGGATGCACCGCTCGATTTCACTCATGCCCCAGCCTTGCAGGCGCGGGCGGAGGAAGGACGGGGCCTCTTTCCCCATGGCGGTAAGGACGCGGGAGCGGTGCAGCGGAACGCCGTAGTAGTTGAACGGCGTGTCGGCCAGCATCAGCGCGAGGATGAGCTCCCAGCGGTCGGCGGCGATGAATTGCAGCGGCGCGCCCTCCCCCAGGGACTCCGGCTCGAATTCCTCCGCCGGGTTCTGGTCGGTGTTTATGATGAGGCCGGCCCCGCCGAAGAGCCGCGCCCAGCAAAGCGCGGAGGCGACGGCCTCGAAGTCCGACGCGCCGGCGTCGGCCCCGCTGAGGAACCGCCGCCGGGAAATCCGGTTGCCGCCGCTCCCGCCGGCGCCGGCCACCCTGTGCTTCATCACGCGGGAAAGTTCGTCCATCCCGTCCTCGCCCAGCTCGTCGCACTCGATTTCGATGCCGCCGCGAAACGCATCCTCTACCGGCTGGTCAATCACGGTCTGAACGAGGCCCTGCGAGCAGTAGGAGGATGCGAGCAGGTGGCGGTCGAGGGTGACGGGCATGCTGGCGTTGCCGGCCGCGAGGGTCTCGCCGCGCACGATTTGCTCGACGCCGAAGGGGGAGAACGGGCTGGCGCCGGTGAGCGAGAAAGAAAGCCCCTCAAGCGAATTCTCGCGAATCCGCCCGCGCCGGGCCTGCCGGCTTTGGCTGCGTTGGAGTCTTTTTTTCGGCGCCACCTTGTATTGAATTGTTAAGTAGAATTTGGATTTAGGTTAACAAGTCAAGGCGGATTTAAGTTGAAAGTTTCAAGTTCGAGGCGGCGGCGGGCGGCGTGTCTTGCGCGCGCGGAGCGCGGGCGCGCCACCGGCCATGAAATTTTGCATCAAAAATAATGCGAAACGCTTGACACGCATCAACCAAGTGCGCCAAGTCCGGTAGATACTTCTTTCCAAACCATGAAAACAAACCCTGCAAATGATTATGCAATCACCGTGGCGTGGAGCCATGATGATGATTGCTTTGTGGCCCGCGTGCCCGCTTTTCGCGGTCTCTCCGCCGATGGCGGGACGCCAGAGGCTGCCGTGGCCGAGGTAAGAATCGCGCTGGAAGCCGCCATCGACATCCACAACGAAACAGGCCGCGGCGCGCCTGAAAAAGACCAGACGCTTTGCCAGGTGAAGGCCATGCTGCCGCTCATCAATATCTCGAAGCTCTCGCAGTTGGCAAAAATCAACCGGCAAACGCTTGGCTCCAAGCTCAAGCGCGGGACAAAATTCACGCCGGCGGAGGCGCGGCGCATCCATAAGGCGATCGACGAAGTGATGGCTGCCGCCCCTTAAACTGCCGGCGCGGCGGGCATCAGCCGACAACATCAAGAATCGAGATGCCGCGGCCGAAGACCTTGAGCACGCCGTCAACCATCGCGTCAACCTGGTCGTCATGCCCGTGGTTCATTTCAGCCGAAAACTCGCCGCACTCGGCAAGGAAGGCGGGAAGCCACGGGGCGGCCTTGGGGAGCATGACCAGCCCGCTGGCGATGTAGGGGAGGGCGTCGAGCAGGCGGGTGTATTTGTCGCGGTCGCGCCCGACGGGGAAGACCGGGACGGACTTGCGCCGCAGCGTCTGGATGAGGCCGGTGCCGCTCACCTTGTCCTCGATATACATGCCCCGGCAGTGCCGCCGGCGGTGGCGCTCCCAGAAAAGCATGGCGGTTTTTTCGAGTTCCGGCGCCTCCAGTTTTGCCCTCACCTGGTCAAGCAGCCACGCCTTCCCGTCCAGCTTTCCCCAGCATTGAAGGACGGTGAAATCGTTCGCCTCCCTTGTCTTTTGCGCCGTGTCCGCCGTGATGAAGGTGTGCTCGAATTTCAGGCTTTCCGGGTCTTCGTTGTAATAACGGAAGTGCTAGACCTTGATGACGTTCCCGCCGAGCGAGATGGGTTCCTGCTGCCATTGCGAGGCGAAGATGAACGGGTTGACCTCGTTTAATTTCAGCAGACCGTCGGTGCCGGCCGTTTCGGGGATGATGCTCGCGCCGTTGACGAGCGCGGGAAACTTCAGG
>JAITDF010000645.1 GCA_031282705.1 Opitutaceae bacterium
TCTCCCTCGCCTGGCAGCTCGCCCCCTACCTCCTCCTCATCGCCCTCGGCGCCGGCGGCATCAAACCCTGCGTCTCCTCCTTCATGGGCGACCAGTTCCCCCCCGCCGAAAACCGCGCCCTCGAACGCGCCTACGCCCTCTTCTACTGGTGCATAAACCTCGGCGCCGTCGCCGCCTTCCTCATCATCCCCTGGGTGCGCGACACCCGCGGCTACGCCTGGGCCTTCGCCATCCCCGGCCTCTTCATGGCCGCCGCCACCCTCATCTTCTGGCGCGGACGCCGCCGCTACCGCCACGCCCCCCTCGCCACCGGCCCCGGCTTCTGGCAAATCACCGCCACCGCCCTCGCGCACCGCGCCCGCGCCCTCGCCCGCCGCGCCCCCGGCGGCGCCTTCTGGGACCCCGCCCGCCGCCGCCACGGCGCGGAAAAAGTCGCCGACACCATCGCCACCCTCCGCGCCGTCCGCCTCTTCCTCTTCATCCCCCCCTTCTGGGCCCTCTACGACCAGAACGCCTCCACCTGGGTCATGCAAGGCCGGCAAATGCGCCCCATCGACCTCGGCCTCACGACCATCGGCCCCGACCAGATGCAAGCCGCCAACCCCGCCCTCATCATGCTCCTCGTGCCCCTCCTCACCCTCCTCGTTTACCCGCTGGCCGGACGCCACGCCGCCCCCCTCCGCCGCATCGGCGCGGGCATGGCGCTGGCCGCCCTCTCCTTCGCCCTCGTCGGCTGGCTGCAAACCCGCATCGAAGCCGGCGCCACCCTCTCCCTCGCCTGGCAGCTCGCCCCCTACCTCCTCCTCATCACCGGCGAAGTCCTCGTCTCCGTCACCGGCCTCGAACTCTCCTACACCCTCGCCCCCCCCTCCATGAAAAGCACCGTCGGCAGCCTCTGGCTGATCACCGTCGCCGCCGGCCAGCTCATCGTGATGGCCGTCACGCACCTCGGCGCCGACGCCGCCGCGCCCGCCGCCTCCCTCACCAGCGCCCGCTTCTTCCTCTACGCCGCCCTCCTCGCCGCCACCGCCCTCCTCTACACCCTCGCCATGCGCTTCCTGCAAACCCCGTCCGAAAAATAGCCCTCTCTCTCTCTTTCCTCTTTCTCTTTCCTCCTCCCATCCCTCCCATCCCATCCCTATCTCCCATCCCATCCCGCCTCACTCCCCCCTCCGCCGCGCCCAACGCCCCGCAAGCACGCCGCAGACGACAAGCTGCAACGGATGATAAACCATCACCGGCAGCAAAATCACCCCCAACCCCGGATCACCCGCAAAAATGATCTGCGCCATCGGCACCCCCGAAGCCAGCGACTTCTTCGAACCGCAAAACACCGCCGCGATACGATCCGCCGGCGCGAACCCCAGCCGGTCGCACACCGCGCCCGCCGCCAGCAACACCACGCCGAACACCCCGCCCGCCGCCGCCACCGCCACCACCGGCGCCAGCCAGCCCTGCCCCGCCCACACCCCCCGCGCCACCGAGTCGCAAAACGACAGGTGCACCAGCAGCAGAATAATCCCGCGATCCACCGCGTTGACCCACGCCCCCCTGCGCCCCGCCCACGCCCCCAGCCACCGCCTCGCCACCTGCCCCGCGACCAACGGCAGCACCAGCCAGCACACCAAGTCCACAATCACCGGCCCCAACGGCAGCGCATGCCCGCCACTCCCCGGCAGCCACCCCATCCACAACGGCGTGAGCACCACGCCCAGCACGCCCGACAACGACGCATTGAACACCGCCGCGGCCACATTGCCCCGCGCCGCCGCCGTCATCGCGACCGACGACGACACCGTCGAAGGCAGCGCGCACAGATAAAAAATCCCCGTCCGCAAATCCCCCCCCACGCGCCCCCCGGCGAGCCAAAGCAGCAAAATCCCCAGCAACGGGAAAAACAAAAACGTGCACCCCTGCACCACCAGATGCAGCCGCCACTTCACCGCGCCCGCCTTCAACGCCGCGAACGACAACCCCAGCCCATGCAGGAAAAAGACGAGCGCCACGCCCGCCCTGGCGAGCATCTCCGGATGCAGCCACCCGCCCGCCGCGCCCGGCGCGGGAAACACCCAGGCCAGCCCCGCCGCGGCACCCAGCCCGGCGAGGAACCAGTCGATCTTGAAATGCAAAAGCCGCCCCATGCGGAAAGTTTTTTTCGTTTTCAACCGACGCTACGCAAAAGAAGCCGGTTTGGAAGCCCGCGTTACGCCAGCCGCCCCGCGCAACAGCCGCCCCGCGCAACGTCTGTGAAATATTCAGCTGCTGTTACGCAGTCGGCCAGTTTTGGCAGGGCGGTCTCGGCGAGAACCGCCCTACCAAAATCTGCCGACTGCGCAACATCAGTTCTGTCATTCAAAATGGCGGGGAACCCGTTTGTTTGTTTTCCCGCCAAGGAGGGAATCGTCACTTTGCCCGCGCGCGCAGGGCGAGGAGCGCGGCGAGCAGCGCCAGCACGGGGAGCGCGGGCGCGCCGCCGCCGCCACCGCCGCCGCCGTTGCTGTTTCCGCCGCCGCCGGAGCCGCTGACGGCGGGGGCGGTCGTGGCGGTGAGCCAGAGCGTCGCCACGGTGCCGCCGGCGGTGAGCTTGCGGATGGCGTTGTCGGCCCAGTCGGTCAGGTAGAGTCCGCCGGTGGCGGGGTCCACCGCAAGGCCGGACAGGTCGCCGAAATTTGCGGAGAGGGCGGGGCCGTCCTCGAAGCCGGAGACGGGGCCGCCGGCGATGAGGGCGAAGGGCGCGTCGGCACCGAGGAAACTGCGGGTGTGGACGCCGGTTTCCGTGGTCATGCAGAGGCGTTGCCCGGAGGAGTCAACGGCGAGGGCGCCGGGGTAGCCGGTGGCATTGAGGGCGAAGGTGCCGGCGAGGGTGCCGGCGCCGGCGAGGAGGCACAGCGCAAGCGCCGCGCGGAGTTTGGCGGACGTTGTTTTCATGACGGGCATGTTGAGCATGCCGGCCGGCGGTTAATGGTGGGCGGGAAAAGAGGGCTGCGCGGGCTGCCTGTTTGCCCGCCGGTGCCGGCGCCGGCGCCAGCGGGCCGGCGGGGCGGGCGGGGTTCAAAACCGCCACATCAGGCCGAGTTTTATCAACGGGTAGATTTTGTATTTGTTCAGCTCGTCCTGCGCGTCGGCGAGGGCGGCGTCCTTGTGCTCGTTGAATTTGGTTTCGAGATCCGTGTTGCCCCCCACGTTTTGCCAGGTCGAGGTGTCGCGGTCCCATCTTTGCAGTTTGTCGTTGATGGGGACGTTCAGGCCGAGTTTCGGGGATTCGCCGGCGAAGACGACACCGGCGTCCATGAAAAAGCTCAGGCCGGAGAAGATGCCGATGTCCCAGCCCATGCCGACGTAGGGGCCGGTGTATTTCCAGTCGGCGTTGGCGGTGCCGGTGACGTCGTTGCCGTTGTAGCGGTAGCGGGTGCCGTTGAGGTCGAACTCGGCGG
>JAITDF010000663.1 GCA_031282705.1 Opitutaceae bacterium
CCCGCCGGGATGCTGGCGTTGATTTTCGGCTCGACCTGCCTTTACGCCGCCGCCGCGCTGGCCCTGGCGGTGCGGATGTTCAAGCGCGAGAGCGTGCTGTTCCGCGCATAGGCGCATGGACATGGGTGTTGCATATCACTGACTGATGTTACGCGGAGGCCGGGTTTCTGGCGGGATTCTCGATTCTCGATTGGGGGAGCTTCCGCTCCCGCCAGCGAACCGGCGCGGCAGCGCCGCGCCGTGTGTTCCGTGTGCGTGCGCGGGCGGCGCGCTCATTCAATAGGTGAACGCCACCGCGCCGAGCAGCAGCCCGTAGGCGAGCATCGCCGCGCCGATCGCCCGCGCCCGCGGCATCCGCGCGAAAAGCCACTGGAGCAGGTCGCGCATCCGGTAGGGCACGACCGCGAAATACATCGCCGCCGCGACGCCCGCATAGACCAGCGCGACCATGAACAGGCGCTGCGGGTGGCCGTATTCCATGAACGCCGCGCGCAGCAACGGCCACGCCGCCAGCACCATCAGCACGCACAGCCCGCGCACGGCGAGAAACTCCGGCACGTAATAAAACGCCGCCAGCGCCACCGCGCCGAAGATGAACATGAACGGCCGCGGCGACTCGAACAGCACAAGGTCCGCCGCGGACAGGCCGTTCACCACCCAAAGGAACCACAAGGCCCCTCCGCCGAAGAAAACGACCGCCGCCTTGCGCGAGCGCGGCAGCGCCTTGAGCGACGAGACGACGGCGGAATTGCCCGCAAGCAAAAGCGCGCCGAGCACAATGAGAAAAATGCCGGGAAGCAGGGTGGCGTTGGTGAGGTTCATGGTAAAATTGGCAACGTTGTGAAAAATATCGGTATTCTTTCCGCCTTATCGCTCCGCCTTATCGTTCCTCGTTCTCGTTCTCTTTCTCGTTCTCGTTCCTCTTTATCTTTATCCCTTCCCCCCTTCCCCTGGCAATCGCCCCCCTCTCCGCCAGCCTCCGGGGCCCCGTATCCGGCGGCATCCTCGCCGACTCGCCACTCAGGCCTTTCCGGTGAAAACCGGGCAATCAATCCGGCAAGCATCGAGACGACCGCAAGCAGGATGGCTTTCCCCTCCAGCGCCTCCCCGGCCTGCATTTTTTTTCTCGCCACCAGCACATCCAAACAGGCCGCGCATTCGACGGCGGAGCCGCGGGCGATGTCGAGGAAGCGGCAGCGATCCACGGGCGAGCGTTTGCCGTTTCCCTCCGCGATATTGAGCACGATGCTCGTTGACGCGCGATCGAGCTGATCGCGCGCGGCAAGCCGCGTGGATGGTTTTTCGATGACCGTCCCGGCCCATGCGCAAAAAGACAGGGCCTCCTGATAGGCCCGAAGTTTTTCGTGATCGAATGGCGGGATTTGCACGGGAAACAGAGAGAACGAGAACGAGTAAGAGAACGAGAACGATTTTTATGGCACCTCCGCCGGCGCCCCGGCCAGCGCCCCATACAGCGTGCTCACCGTCGCGCGCTCGACGCGCAGCGGCACGAACCGGCCGGCCAGCCGGGGGCTCGCGTCGAAAATCGCCACGCGGTTGCCGCGCGTGCGCCCGGTGAAATGCCGGCCGGTCCTGTCCCGCCCCTCCACGAGCACCTCCTGCGTCGTGCCGACCAGGGAGGCGTTGCGGCGCAGCGAATTCTGCCGCAGGATTTCGAGCAGCACCTGGTTGCGGTGCTCCTTCACCGCGTCGGGCACCTGGCCGCCCATCTCCGCGGCGGGCGTGCCGGTGCGCGCGGAGTATTTGAAAATGTAGGCCATGTCGTAATTGCACGCCTCGAACAGCGTCCGCGTCTGCTCGAAGTCCGCGTCGGTCTCGCCGGGAAAGCCGACGATCACGTCGGTCGAGAAATACATGTCCGGGCGCACGGCGCGCAGCGAGTCCACGATCTCCTTGTATTTGTCGCGTGAATACGGGCGCCCCATCGCGCGCAGGATGCGGTCGCTGCCCGACTGCATCGGCAGGTGCACGCATTCGCAGAGCTTGGGCAGGCGGCCGAACGCGTCCACAAGGTCCTGCCTGAAGCCGCGCGGATGCGGCGAGGTGAACCGGATGCGCCCGATGCCCTCGACCGCGTGCACGCGCTCCAGCAACCGCACAAACGGCGACACGCCCGCGCGCCCGCCCGCTTCCGCTTCCGCCGCCGCCGCCGCCGCCGATGTCGGCGACAGCGATGACGGTGATGTCGTCGGTGTCGTCGGTGGCAGCAGTGGCGGCGGCGCGTGCGCAAACCCGCGCCGCCCGTAACTCGTCACGATCTGCCCCAGCAGCGTCACCTCGCGCACGCCGCGCGCCGCCAGCGCCTCGACCTCGCGCACGATGTCGTCCATGGGACGCGAGCGTTCGTCGCCGCGCGTCTTCGGCACGATGCAAAACGAGCAGCGCATGTCGCAACCCTGCTGGATCGACACAAACGCGCTCACCTGCCGCGCCTCCTCCTCGTCCGCCGCGCCATCATCCGCCGCGCCATCGCGCCCGGCGGCGACGGTGCCAGCGGCGGCGGCGGTGACGGCGCCAGCGATGCCGGTGGTGGCGGCGGCGATGGTGGCGGCGGGTGTATCCATTTTCCCATTACGAAGCATCGCGCCGCCCGCGCCGTTCGTGCCGCCCACGCCGCCGGACGCGCCGGACGCGCCGCCCGGCGTGTCCGGCGCCGGTGCCGCCGGCGTCGTCAGCAGGTGGTCTTTGATTTTGTTTTGCGAACCCTCCTCCTCGCCGATGTCGATGATCGTCTCGCCGACCGGCGCGCCCGCCTCGCGCGCGGCGCGCAGGTTGTCCAGGAAGTCGGGCACGAGGTGGAATTTCTGCGTGCCCACGATGAGGTCCACGTCGGGCAGGCGGTCGAGCAGCGCGGCGCCGCGGTTTTGCGCCATGCAGCCGAGGATGCCGAGGATGAAATCCGGCTGGCGGCGCTTGCGTCCGCGCAGGTGGGCGGCCTTGCCGATGGCCTTTTGCTCCGCGGCGTCGCGCACGCTGCACGTGTTGAGCAGCATGATGTCGCACTCGTCCTCCGCGCCGACGATGCGATACCCCCGGGCGCGCAGCATCGCCGCGACCGCCTCGCTGTCACGCTCGTTCATCTGGCACCCGTAAGTTTTGATATGGACCCGGTTCATGCGGAAAACGCCCGCCCGACGCGCGCGGCAGGAGGGCGGAAGGGCGGGAGGGATTCACCTAGGTAAACGCGCCCCGCTTCGCGTCAAACGGGAAACTCGCGGCATCCGGAAATCCGCCGTGCCGAGCAAAAAAAATAACATTTAATCATTTGAAGGACAATAGCTTGAAAAAACACACAAAAATAATTCGAAGTTTCTGTTGACGAACCCTCGTCAGTGTGGTTCATTGGCACCATCAAATTTCACTTCTCCCGCATAGCGGGAGTTTTGGGGTAACTAAGAAAGCAAATGGCCGGTCGCTTAGGGGTAGGCGACCGGCCAACTTTTTGTCCGGATCCAAACCCG
This sequence comes from Opitutaceae bacterium, assembly GCA_031282705.1. Classification (GTDB taxonomy): domain Bacteria; phylum Verrucomicrobiota; class Verrucomicrobiia; order Opitutales; family Opitutaceae; genus Termitidicoccus. The sequence continues at coordinate 3,483 of JAITDF010000663.1, forward strand.
CGGACATCATCGCCCCACCACCACCGGAATTTTTCCTCGTTCTCGTTCTCTTTCCTCTTTCTCTTTCTCCCCGCCCGTTTCGAGCCCCTGCCCGCATCGTGCATCCCGGCGACCTTTCCACCAGCTCCATTGCCCTCGAAATGCCCTGCAAAATCAACCCCGTCCGCCTTCCACCCGCCTCCATCCGCTCTCCATCCGTCTTCCGCAATCAAAAAAATCAGTCATAACACATTGCATCACAGTGGCTTAATTTTTCGACGCATTTTTTCTTCAAAAAAACCATTGACCAAAGCCCGATAATCTTTTTCTTTTTGCACCATCAAATTTCACTTCTCCTGCATAGCAGGAGTTTTGGGGTAACTAAGAAAGCAAATGGCCGGTCGCTTAGGGGTAGGCGACCGGCCAACTTTTTGTCCGGATGCGGAGGTTGCATCAGTGTGCCAAGTTCTCAGTCCGTCCCCGGCGCGGTGGAGGTGGTTTTGACTGTTTCCAACACCCACGGCCCGTTATGCGGCGTCATGCCGACGGCCCTGAAAAAACCGGACATACTCACTGCCCAGCCTTCGGGGAGAATCTTTTTCTCCGCGCCATTAATCGCGTGCTCCCCGCAGGTGAAACAGATTTCCCATGAAAGCATCGGTGCGCCTTTCGTGTTTTTCACCTCGATACGATGGTGCGGCTCAAAAATGCACGCCATCACCATGCGGTAACTGTGGTCCTGCGTGCGAGGCATGGCCTTGAGCAGTGCGGCACGTTGCGCATCGGAGAGCGTCACCCGTTGAAAAACGGTTTCCTGATAATCCTTGCCTGGCTGAATGCCGGCATTGAGCAAATCCCAGATGCACGAATGCTCAATCGCGACCACCTCGTGCCCATGCCTGATTGCGCCCGCAAGCTCCGCCTTGAGTTGGTAGGCGGTGAGTTCGGGTCTGAAAAATTCGCGCATGAACACAAACGCCAGAATGGATAGCATGCCCAGCACGACGATTCCCGCCGCAGCCAGCAGGCGTCTCGTCCTGCCATGCATCACACGGAGCCATCCGCCCTTTTTTGGAGTATCATTTTCCATTTTCATGCCTCTTTTGATTGCCGGCAGCCTGCCTGTCCCCGTGTCATGCGCAATCGTTTTTTTCGCACTGTCAAGCAGTTGTGCATCGCCAAATTTTTTCAAAAAAAGCATTGACTGGGATCCGATAATTTCTTTTTCTCACACCATCAAATTTCACTTCTCCTGCATAGCAGGAGTTTTGGGGTAACTAAGAAAGCAAATGGCCGGTCGCTTAGGGGTAGGCGACCGGCCAACTTTTTGTCCGGATGCGGCGGCTCGCCCGCCTGACTTCATTCCCCGCCATTGACCCCGCGCCCTCCGCGCCTTTTTCTCCGCAGCTCCCAGCGACTCCCATGCTCACACTGGCCGACGTTTCCAAGTCCTACGGCACGCGCGAACTCTTCTCCGGCGTGTCGCTCTTCATCGCGCGCAACGACCGCCTCGGCCTCGTCGGCCCCAACGGCGCCGGCAAGTCCACCCTCTTCAACCTCATCCTCGGCGAGGAACGCCCCGACGACGGCGAAATCACCTGGGAGCGCGGCGCCGACTTCGGCCACCTCCCGCAGGAAAGCGCCCCGGCCGCCGGCGAGACCATCCTCCACATCGCCACCGGCGGCAAAAAACTCCAGCCCGACGAGCACGACTGGGACATCGACTACACCCTCGAACCGCGCGCCCGCAAAATCCTCGCCGGCCTCGGCTTCAAGGAAGGCGACGCCGCCAGGCCCGCGCGCACCTTCTCCGGCGGCTGGGTCATGCGCGCCCACCTCGCCCGCCTGCTCGTCGCCGAGCCCGCGCTGCTCCTCCTCGACGAGCCGACCAACCACCTCGACCTTGAGGCGCTCCTCTGGTTTCAGGACTACCTCTCCCGCTACCCCGGCGGCCTCGTCGTCATCTCGCACGACCGCGCATTCCTCAACGCCCTCTGCACCGGCATCCTCGAACTGCGCGCCCGCGCCCTCCACTACTACCACGGCAACTACGACGACTACCTTGTTGAAAAAGAGGCCCGCAAAAACCAGCAGCTCGCCCGATACAAAAACCAGCAGCGCGAAATCGCCCACCTGCAAAGTTTCATCGACCGCTTCGGCGCCAAGGCCACCCTCGCCAGCCGCGCCAAGTCCCGCGAAAAACAAATCGAACGCCTCAAGGAGGACGCCATCGACGCGCCCGAGGACGACCTCTCGCGCATCCATTTCAAATTCCCGCAGCCCCCGCGCTCCGGCCTGAAAGTCATCGAACTCTCCGGCGTCCGCCAGGCCTACGGCGACCGCGTCGTTTACCGCGACCTCGACTTCACCGCCGAACGCGGCCAGCGCATCGTCCTCGTCGGCCCCAACGGCGCCGGCAAATCCACCCTCCTGAAAATCCTCGGCGGCGTCATCCCCGTCGCCGCCGGCACCCGCGAGCCCGGCGCAGGCGTCACCACCGGCTACTTTGCCCAGAACCGCCTCGACAACCTGAAGCCCGGCGCGACCGTCCTGGAAAACATCATGGAGCTGCGCACCGCCGAAAACCAGCTCACCGAGCAGCAGGCCCGCGCCATCCTCGGCGCCTTTCTCTTCCGCAAGGACGACGTCTTCAAAAAAGTCGCCGTGCTCTCCGGCGGCGAAAAATCCCGCCTCGCCCTCGCGCGCCTCCTCGTCAAGCCGCCGAACCTCCTCCTCATGGACGAGCCCACGACGCACCTCGACATCCCCTCGATCGACGCGCTCCTCGCCGCCCTGAAAGCCTACGAAGGCACGCTCATCTTCATCAGCCACGACGTGTATTTCATCCGCGCCCTCGCGAAAACCGTCCTCCACGTCCACGCCGGCCGCCTCACCCCCTACGCGGGCGACTACGATTATTATCTGGAAAAATCCCGCGCCGCCAACGAACGCGCCGCCCTGACGGCCGCCGTTGGCGGCAAATCCCAAAACCCTTCCGAGCGAAGCGAGAATCTTGACAATCCCAAATCCCAAAACTTCGCCGCCGGCACTGGCGCCGCCGCCGCCGCCGGTGCCGGAAACGCCGCCGGTGCCGCCGCTGGAAACGATGCCGCCGCCGGAAATGCCGCCGCCTCTGCCAAAAACGGCGCCGCCGGCGCGGCGGCGCCCATTCCGCAATCCGCAATCCGCAACCCGAAATCCCCGAAACTCACTCCCAACCAGCTCGCCCGCCTCCGCGCCGAAGTCGCGCGCCTGGAAAAGGACGTGACCGGCCTCGAAGCCCGCCAGGCCGAACTCACCGCCGCGCTGGAGGCCCCCGAGACCTACGCCGACCACGGCAAAGCCCTCGCCCTGAACCGCGAGCTGACGGCGGTGGTTGACCAGCTCCAAGCCATGACCGAAGCCTGGGAGGAGGCCGCCACCCGCCTCACCGAGGCGATGACGTGAGGCGTGCCGGCGGCTGCGATTCAAAGTGACCCACTGATGTTACGCGGCTCTGACGTACCGCAGACTTCCAAGTCTGCTCCGAAGCTCATGCCTGATTGCGGGTTCGCGGCCAGGCGTGAGTTTTAAGCAGGTTTGGAAACCTGCGGTACG
>JAITDF010000005.1 GCA_031282705.1 Opitutaceae bacterium
CCGCCGACGACGCCGGCACCGCCGCGCCCGCCGCCACCCCGCCACCCCCGCCGGCGCCCGCGCCGGAAAAACACCCCCCGGAAACCGCGGAGGAAAAACCGGCGGAAATCTCCCCGCCCCCCGAAACCCCGGACCTCGACACCGTCACCAAACTGCTCGACGACGCCTACGCCCAGGCCGCCAACGACTGCGGCGAAGACGTCACGCTGGCCATGTTGAAATCCATCATGATCCAAATCGACCCCACCTTCGACACCGCCAACTACGGCTACAAAGGCCCCGAATCCCTCCAAAAACTCATCGAGGCCGTGGGCGGTTACAAAATGATCGACCCCCACCGCATCCGCAAAATCAAACCCGCCGCGCACCACAAATTCAGCGCCGCGACACTGGAAAAATACAAGGAAGGCAGCGTGGTGAAAGGCAAAATCAACCACATCGCCCCCATCGGCATCCTCGTCTTCCTCGAACCCGGCGTCACCGGCATCATCAACACCCCCAACATCAGCTGGGAACTCCCGCCCCCCGCCTACAACCTCGGGGACGAAGTCGAAGCCAAGGTCATCGCCATCACCGCCGAACCCCAGCGCGTCGTGCTCAGCATCAAGCACCTCATCAACAATCCATGGGAAAGCTTTTTGGAAAAATACAAGGAAGGCGACGAAGTGAACGGACGGATCATCGACATGAACTCCTTCAATGTCCTGATACGCCTCGAAGAAGGCATCACCGGCATCGTCCACGTCTCCAACATCAGCTGGGAATACGTCGGCCACCCCGCCGACGAACTCAAAATCGGGCAGAAAACCAAGGCGCGCATCCTCGCCATCGAACCCAAGATGCAACGCGTCAGCCTGAGCATCAAACACCTCGCCGAGGACCCCTGGGAACGCATTCACTACGAATACCACATCGGCGACACGGTGCGCTGCACCGTGACGGGGCAGGACCGCTACAACGCCGGCTGCTTTGCCCGCATCAAAAAAGGCCTCATCGCCTACATCCCGCAAATGAACCTCACCGAACCGCTGATCCCCGGCCAGCAAATCGAAGCGGCCATCACCCTCATCGACACCTCCCGCCGCAAACTCCACCTGAAACCCAAACCCGGCCTGCAAAACCGCCTCGACCTCTGACCCCGCCCGCCGCATCCCGCCCGGCGCCCGATTCGCGCTCGACGCCGCCCGGCGCGACCGCAAAAGTGGAGCCGTCATCATGCACGGCCTCGACCGCCAGACACCCGCCATTTTCCTTTCCTCGATCCTTGCCCTCGCCTTTGCCGCCGGGCTCGCGGGCTGCGCCTCCAGCCAGCCGGACAACGCCCCCGCCCCGCCTCCGGCCGCCAACGGCCGCCACAAACCCACCGCCCCCGCCGCCACCGCCGCCGCCCCGGCCGCCCCGGCGGGCGCCGCCGCTCATGCGCCGCAGCCGCGGCCCGGCGCCATCATGCTCGGAGTCGATACGCTGGAAGCGCAGGGATTCGCGGCGGTCGCCGGCAAAAAGCTCGGCTTGCTCTCGCACCCGGCGGGGGTGAACCGCCACGGCGTCAGCACCATCGACATCCTCCGGCGCGCGCCCAACGCGCGGCTGGTCGCGCTGTTCGGCCCGGAGCACGGCATCCACGGCGACGCCCCCGCCTCGCAAAACATCGCCGACACGATCGACGCGCGCACCGGCCTGCCCGCCTATTCGCTCTACGGAAAAAACCGCAAACCCACCGCCGCGCAACTCAAAGGGCTCGACGCGCTGGTCGTCGATTTGCAGGACATCGGCGTGCGCTCCTACACGTTCTCCGTGTGCATGAAATACGCGATCGAGGCGTGCTTTGAAAACAACGTCGAAGTCATCGTGCTGGACCGCCCGAACCCGCTCGGCGGGCTGAAGGTGGACGGGCCGCTCCTCGACCGCTCGCTCTTCAGCGGCGTGGGCGCCTACCGGATACCCTATGTGCACGGGCTGACGATGGGGGAGCTGGCGCGCATGGCCGCGGGCACGCCCGGCTGGCTCGACGTGCCGGAGGCGGTGCGGGCGAAAGGGCGCCTGTCGGTCGTGCCGATGGGAGGCTGGCGGCGGGCGATGCGCTGGCCGGACACGGGGCTGAATTTTGCGGCGACCTCGCCGCACGTGCGGGACTTCGCCGCCGTCATGGGCTACGCGATGACGGGGCTGGGCTGCCAGATCGGCGGGTTCCGCCACGGCATCGGCACGCAACATCCGTTTCGCGGACTTTCCTTCAACGGGCATCCGGTGGACGGGCTTTTGCGCGAACTCAACGCCCTCGGCCTCCCCGGCCTGGCGTTTCGCAAGGTGGCGCTCATCGCGCCGGGCGGCGGCGCGCCGAAGGGCGCGGGCATCTACGTCGATGTGGTGGACTGGGAGGCATGGCGTCCGACCGAGTTGAGTTTTCACCTGATGCGGCTGGCCTGCCAGCTCGCCAAGGGCAACCCGTTCGCCGCGGCCCGGCCCGAGGCCGCGCGCAGCTTCAACATCCACACCGGCTCGCCCGAGTGGTGGGAGGCGCTCAAGCGCGACGGCGCGCGGGTGAGCGTGGACTCGTTTGTCCAGAAATGGCGTCGCGAAGCCGCCGCCTACCAGCAGGCGAGCCGGAAGTTCTGGCTGTATCAGTGACCGGGCTGATGTTACGCGGGGGCGGAGACAGCGCTTGACCTTTTCAGCCCCGGAGGGGCGGCAGCATTTAGCCGTGGGTGACGAGCGCAGCGAGGAACCCACGGAAAACGTTGATTAAAACCCCAAGCCCTGAAGGGGCG